>NZ_JBSGXP010000020.1:0-76185 GCF_053610105.1 Kitasatospora sp. NPDC054939
GCGGGTCTCCGATCGACCCGCCGCCGGGGAGCCGCACGGAACTCAGCAGGCTGCGGCCCCGGAAGGGGCAGGGCAGTTCTGCGTCGGATCGGTGGCACCGGGTTCCAGCGGCTTCGCCATGTAGACCGCCTCGGCGCCATAGCTCGCGGGAAGCCCGACCTCGGGCCGGGCGCGGTAGCCCAGGGGGGCCCACACGGCCTGTGCGCCGAGGACGGCGACCAGCGAGACCGTCCGGTAGCCGGCCGCCCGCGCGGTGTCGTCCAGGTGACGCATCATCCGCGGAGCGAGGCCCCGACCGCGCAACTCCTCGGCGATCACCAGGTCGTGGGCGTGCAGGTTGCTCCCCCGCACCATGCCCTTCTCGGCCAGGCTCAGGTCCGGGCAGCGGAACAACGGGTACGGCAGGGCGAGCAGGTAGCCGCCGAAGCCGTCCGCGTGCTCCAGCACGAAGCAGGTCGAGGGCGAGGCGCGGTGCCGGGAGCGCAATGCCTCCCGCCCCTCGGACAGGCCGCTGGCCGCGTAGGCGCGTTCCTCCAGCGCGACCACCTCGTCCCAGTCCTCTTCCCGGAGCAGCCGGATGTGGGTGTCGCTCACGCGTCTCCTCCGTCCCGAACCGGACCGCCGACACAGGTGTACGGCAGCGGCGCGAAGCCGTTGAACCCCTGGGTGGCGTAGGCGGCGGCGTACGCGCCGCAGGAGTGCACCCACACCGGGTCGCCGGAGGAGATCGCGCGCGGGACCCGTACCAGGCCGTCCTCCTGCCCGTACGCGTCGTCGCTGTCGCAGGTCGGGCCGGCCACCACGGCGTCGACGAGCTGCCCGCCGGGGTGGGTCGGGAACTCCATCCGGTACTGCAACTGGTCCATCTCGTACAGGCCGTTGAACTTGCCGCAGCTCAGGTACAGCCAATCCTCGCGGGTGCCGTCGAGGCGGCGGCGGGAGGTGAGGCGGGCGACGTGCGCGCGGATCGCGCCGTGGTCGGCGACCAGGTGGCGGCCGGGCTCCACCAGGAACTCCAGCGGGCCGCCGTTGACGGCGCGCAGCCGCTCCATGCCCTCGCGGATCACCGCGAACATCTTGTCCAGCGGCGGTTCGAGGGGCCGCCCCCGCCGGTCGAGGACGCCGAGCGCGGGCAGCCCGCCGCCGAGGTTGATCCGCTCCGGGGTGATGCCGCGCCGGCCGAGCGTCTCCAGGACGGCGGCCAGCGAGTCGATCGCCGCGGCCCAGGCCTCGGCGGTCATCTGCTGGGAGCCCACGTGCACCGACAGTCCGGAGGGCACCAGCCCGGCGGTCCTGGCGGCACCGAGCACCCGCACGGCGTCCTCGCGCGAGCAGCCGAACTTGCGGCCCAGGCCCCAGAGCGCGCCCTCGCCGGTGGTCGCCAGGCGGCAGAACACCCGTGAGCCGGGGGCGTGTTCGGCGATCGCCGCGACGTCCTCCAAGCAGTCGGTGGCGAAGTCCCGCACGCCCATCCGGTAGGCCTCGGCGATGTTGCGGTCGGACTTGACGGTGTTGCCGTAGTGGATCAGTTCGGGTGCCACACCGGTGCGCAGCGCCTGGGCGATCTCCTGGGGGCCGGCCGCGTCGAAGCCGGAGCCGAGCCCGGCGAGGTGGCCGAGCACCTCGTCCACCGGGCAGGCTTTCATCGCGAACCGTACGGCGACATCGGGCAGTTCGGCACAGAGCGCGGCGTACTGGCGGCCGATGCCGTCGAGGTCGTAGATGATGGCGTCCTCGACGGCATCGGCGAGCGCCGCGCGCAGGGCAGGGCGGTCGTGCCGGGCGGGGAGGTCGTGCCGGGCAGGGTGGTCGTGCTGGGCGGGGAGGATCGCGGTGGATGCGTGCACGCCGGCCGGCGCGGTCGGGGCGCGGTGGCCGGTGCTGCCGTGGTCGGCCGTCCGGCGCGGGTCGGCGGTATGGCGCATGTCGGTGGTCTGAGGCCTCACGTGTGAACTTTCGGTCCGACTGGATGATTCATGCCAATGGCCTGCTGACACGCAGGAAAGGAAACGAGGGAGTCCGCAGGTCGCTCGTGACGCCTGACCTGGACTCCCTCTCCCGCCGCACTCTACGGACTTCCGGGGCCCGCACCTGCTGCCCGCCCCGGACCGCCCGACCGGCGCGAAGGCCGACGATCGCGATCCCTGCTCGGCGTGCTCCGCGCCGGACCCCACCTCTCCGCGCCCCGTCCCGGGCCATCGCTCGTGTACAGAACCACCCGAACGGCGCCGGTGTGGTCCCCCACGACCTTGACGATCAGATCTCACCTGACGCTGCCGAGGAACTGCCGGATGGTCGGCTCACGCGCGGCGACACCCGCGAGGCTGGGCCGGTCGGCTGACGGCCCGACACCACCGGACCGGTGTACCGGTCTGTCGCTCTGGTCCCGGCTCCGTGACCGGCCGAAGATGGCGGCATGGGTGTCGACGACCCGGGTGCCGGGCTGCTGGTGACGAACGTACGCGTCTTCGACGGGATCGGCGGGGAATCGGTGCCGGGCCACGTCCGGGTCGAACGGGACAGGATCGCGGAGGTGGTACTGGGCCGCCCCTTCCCCCGCGGTCTCCCCGGAGGCGCGACGGTGCTCGACGGCGGCGGACGCACCCTCATCCCGGGGCTCACCGACGCGCACGTCCACCTGTTCGCGATCGGCGGCACCCTGGCGGATCTCCAGCTCGCCCCGACCGGCACCGTCCACTACCAGGCGCTGGCCGCGGCCCGCGACATGCTGATGCGCGGCTTCACCACCGTGCGGGACCTGGCCGGCGACACCGAACCGCTTCGGCGCGTGCTGGACCGCGGGCTGTTCCCGGGCCCCCGGATCTACCCGAGCCAGGCGGCCATCTCCCAGACCGCCGGCCACGGCGACTTCGGAACGGTCCACGACGCCCCGACCGCCCTGGGCGGGCCACCCTCCCGGGCCGAGCAGATCGGGTTCACCCGGGTCGCCGACGGGCCGGAACGGGTGCTCGCCGCAGTGCGCGAGCAGCTGAAGAAGGGCGCCACCCAGATCAAGCTGATGGCGGGCGGCGGCGTCATCTCCGAGTTCGACCCGCTGGACGTGCTGCAGTTCACCACGGCCGAACTGGAGGCCGCCGTCGCCGCGGCCTCCGACTGGGGCACCTACGTGACCGTGCACGTCTACACCTCCGACGGCGTACGCCGCGCGGTGCAGGCCGGGGTGCGCTGCATCGAGCACGGGCACCTCGTCGACGAGGACACCGTCCGCTACCTCGCGGAGCAGGGCGTGTGGCTGAGCACCCAGCCGTTCGCGGTCGACGACCACCACTACGCGTCCGCGGACAGCGACCGCAAGAACCGCGAGGTGTGCGAAGGCGTCGCCCGCACCATCGGCTGGGCGGTGAAGCACGGCGTGCGGCTGGCCTTCGGCACCGACCTGGTCCTCGACCCCGGAAAGGCCCACCGGCAGAACGAGATGCTCGTCCGGCTCGCCGCCTACCTCAGCCCGGTCGAGGCCCTGAGGACGGCCACCTCCGGCAACGCCGAACTGTTCCGCCTGTCCGGCCGCCGAGACCCCTACCGCGCCGCGCCTCTCGGCGTCATCGCGCCGGGAGCATGGGCCGACCTCCTGGTCGTCGACGGCGACCCGACCACCGACCTGTCCGTCCTCGCCGACCCGCAACGCAACCTGCGGCTGATCGTCAAGGACGGCATCGTCCACAAGAACGCACTCGGCTGACCCGAACCGGCCTCGGACGGCCCGCGGCTCGGGCGGGGCACCGCCACTCGTTCACGGGCGTGTCCGGTCGTCGGCAACCCCTGGGCGACGGCGTTCCTCAGCCGCCGTCCGCCGCGGTCGGGGCGGGTTGGACGAGGGGCGCCGGGTGCCGGTCCTTCGCCCCGTCCCTCCCTCGGTCCTTCAGCCGGGCTGCGGGTTCCGCGCCGATGCGGCCGACCCGGCGCACACCCGGGAAGGCCGCGGTGCCGGCGCAGGCGAGCGCCACGAGGGCCGCGGTGACGAGCAGCGGGGCGGTGGTGCCCCACGCCGCGGCGGCGACGGGCGCGAGCACGTAGCCGAGCGGCGCGGCGGCGAGGGACAGCAGCCAGTCGTAGGAGGTCACCCGGGCCAGGACGTGCGCCGGGAACTCCCGCTGGACCACCGTCTGCCACACCGGGCTGAGGTAGCCGAGGCCCGCCATGGCCAGCGCGTACGCGGTCACCGTGACCGGGGCCGGCGCGGCCACGGCGAGGGCGGCCAGCGGGAGGGCGTACAGGGCCAGGCCGAGGTTGGCGACCAGCACGGGCCGGCGCGGCCGCAGGCGTCCGGCGAGCAGGGAGCCCGCCAGGACCCCGCAGGCGGCGGCCTCGGTCATCGCGATCCAGACGCCGTCCCCGCCGAGCTGCCGGGTGGCGATCAGCGGGCCGAGGGTGAGCAGCACGGCGGCGGCGCCGTTCCAGACGCCGTGGCCGATCAGGCTGGACCAGTACCAGTCGCGGGCCCGCAGTTCGCTCCAGCCCTCCACCAGGTCGGCGCGCAGCGGACGGCGCTCGCCGGGGGTGTGCCGTACGGTGAGCCGGCCCAGCAGGGCGGCGCTGAGCAGGAAGGTGGCGCCGTCCAGCAGGAACGCCCAGCCGGCGCCCGCGGTGTAGACCAGGAGGCCGGCCAGGGCGGGGCCGCCGAGTCGGGCGGCGTTGCCGGCGGAGGCGATCAGGGCGTTGCCGCGCAGCCGCTGCGAGCCGTCGACGGTGGCGGCGACGAGCGGGCTGGCCGTCGGCATGGCGAAGGCGGAGGCGATGCCGCCGACGGCCGAGGCGGCCGCGAGGTGGGACAACCGGGGCTGGCTTCCGAACAGTTCGAGGCCGACCAGGAGCTGGGCGGCGGCCCGGACGAGGTCGGTGGTGAGCGCCACGGTCCGGGGGTTGAAGCGGTCTCCGGCGACGCCGCCGAGCGGGAGCAGCAGCAGTCTGGGCACCATCGCGCAGCCGAGTACCAGGGCGAGTGCCCCGGCGGATCCGGTCGCTCTCGTCACGGCGATGGCGAGCGCGGCCGGGACGACGGCGTCGCCGAGGGTGGAGAGGGTCCTGCCGATGAAGAGCAGGCGGAAGTCTCGGAGCATGAGGGGGTGCGTCACGTCAGGACTGTACGTCCGCAGCGGGCGGTGGGTACCCGAATCGCCTGATCCCGCCGGCACCGATCGGGCGCCCACCGGCGGTGTGGGACTTCCGGCAGTTGGCGGGCGAACCGAGGCGTGCGCCCCCAGCGCGAACGGCGCGTCGGGGGCGCCTCGGGGAGCGCTGCCGGGATCAGCGTCCGGTCTCGTACGCGCCGACGCCCTTGGACACGCCCGTGAGCAGCGGCTGGAGACGGTCGACCAGCTTCTGGTAGTCGGCCACCCGCCCGTCCGACCACTGGCCGAGGCCGACGACCATCGCCCGGCCCTGGCCGGCGAAGGCCGACCGAGCCGTCGCACGTCAGCTCCCCGCCCCTCCAGGTGAGGGGCGGAGCGCAGCCGCCGCCGGGCGCGGTCTAGTGATCGGCCGGGGACTCGCGGTGGTGGGCGGCGTGGAGGGTGCCGAGGAGGGTGAGGGCCTCGGCGGTGGGGCTGCCGGGTGGGGCCTGGTAGACGACCAGGTGCTGACCGGGCTCGCCGCGGACGTCGAAGGTCCGGAACGTCAGCGACAGCGGCCCCACGTCGGGGTGGACGAGTCCCTTCGTCCCGTGGCTCTTGCCGTGGACGGTGTGCGAGGACCAGAGTGCGGCGAACTCCCCGCTCTCCTCGGTCAGCCGGCGCAGCACGGCCTGGAGGCGCGGGTAGTGCGGCGCCGTACCGGTGGCCCGGCGCAGTTCGCCGACGACCGCTTCGGCGGCCCGCTCCCACGGCGTGTGGAAGCGGCGGGCCACGGGGTCGAGGAAGGTCATCCGGGCGAGGTTGTCGACGGTGGCGAACGGGGAGAAGAGGGCCTCGGCCATCGGGTTCGCCGCGAGGACGTCCAGCGCCGGGTTGAGGACGAACGCCGGGGCGGTGGCGAAGTCGTCCAGCAGTTGCCGGAGTTCGTCTCCCACGTGTTCCGCGGGCTGCGTCGCGGGGCCGGTGGGCAGCTCGGCGCCGGCGAGCCGGTGCAGGTGCGCGCGTGCCTCGGGCTCGAGGCGGAGGGCGGTGCCGATCGCGTCCAGGACCTGGGGGGAGGGTCCGCGTTCGCGGCCCTGTTCGAGGCGGGCGTAGTAGTCGCCGTTCATGCCGGCCAGTACGGCGACCTCCTCGCGCCGCAGGCCGGCGACCCGGCGGGTCCCGTAGGAGGCGAGGCCGACGTCGCCGGGTTGCAAGCGGGCGCGGTGGGCGCGCAGGAAGTCGCCGAGGTCGTTACCGGTCATCCGCTCACCTTAAAGTCGACGGCGCAGCCTCTCAGCCGGAGGAGGGCGGGAACTTGCCTCTGACGCACCACCGCACAGGTGATCGATGTTAGGCGGTGCCGGCGCGCACAGCCTCGGTGCCGCGGGCCGGCCGACGGCGGCTCACCAGTCCCGGGTGGCGATCAGCGTCTCGGCGTCCGCGTCCGTGAACCCGTAGGCCGTCGCGACGAACCAGAAGTCCTCGGCGATCTCCTCCCGCGCGACCGTCTCGATCTCGCTCCCGGCCTCCTCGAACTCCGCCTCCAACAGGTTGAACTCCTCGGTCGCGGCCTGGGTGAGCACGTACAGGGCGGCCAGGTCCGACGGCTGCTCGGCCTCGATCCGCTCGCACAGGCGCAGCAGGATGGCCTTGCCCTTGTCGAGGACGTGGTCGGGGTAGTACGTGTCCGCGTACAGCTGCCGAAGATATGCGTGCCCTGCTGCCTGCTGATTGGTGATCGGCATGACGCCTCCCCATCTCCGTCCGAAGATCCGATGCACCGATCGTGCACCACACCACTGACAGGAGCACGGGTGACAGGAGCACAGGCAGGCCCGCGGCACCGTGGGCGGGCAGCGCCCACGGTGCCGGTCTTCAGGTACCGCCGCCGTCAGCTCCGCCGACGTCCGGCTCCGCGTCCACGTCCACGTCCACATCCACATCCGCGTCCGGGAGCGGGCGCAGGTGGGTGCAGGCGACGGCGACGTAGAGGCCGGCCGGGGTGACGATGCGGCAGCGGTCGCCCGTCCGGACGAGGAGCACCACCGCGGTACCGGCGGGGACGATGCCGTCGGGCGGGCCCCCGGGGGTGCTGCTGTCGTACCAGTAGGGCTGGTCGGCGGTCACGGTGTGGGTGAACCGGTTCGGCGGGGGGCGTACGACGTTGTCCCGGGGGACGACGGACCGGCTGTCGAGGAACGATGTCTCGGGCCGCCGGACGCGGTAGGGCTTGCCCTCCTCCGGTTGTGGTGGGTCGTTGTCCGCCATGGTGCTGTCGTTTCAGACGGCCTGGAGGTGGAGGCTCTCGGCGGGCAGGAGGTCGGGGATCGTCGGGAGCATGATGCCGACGTCGATGGGGGCGGTGTGGGTCAGCAGCAGGCCCCGTTCGGCGAGTTGCAGGTGGTTGGGCAGGACGTACGGCTCGGCCGCGTCGACGTCGACCTGGTACCCCATGTCCTTGAGGCTGGCGGCGGTCAGGCGGCTGAGGGGGTTGAGGGTGCGGTCCACGAAGCCGGTCATGAGTTCGTTGGCGAAGACGGTTTCGCGCCAGTGGCTGTCGCGGGTGCCGGGTCCGCCGGTGTTCTCGACGGGGACCCGCCGGGGCGAGGGGTCGCCCACCAGGGCGGCGTACTCGGCCTCGGCGTTCGGGCCGACGAAGGTCGGGTTGTCGGTTCCCGCCCCGCGCAGGAGGCCCTTGGACTTCCAGATGGTGCCGACGCCGATGACGTGGCCCATCTCGTGGGTGATGACGTCGACGAGCGTGCCGTTGCTCTCCATGGAGGCGAGGTCGTCCTGATCGAAGGACATCACACCGGCGGCCGGGAGGAGCTTCGCGGGTCCGGGGCCGGGGCGCAGGTGGGTGGGCCCGGCCTGGCCGAGGATGCGTCCGGGGCCGTCGATGGTCTTGCCTTCGGCCAGGATGAGCAGGTCGTCGACGATGCGGTCGCCGATGATGACGTCGGGTAGGTCACCGACGATGACGCGGACCCACCGGTCGGCGGCCTGCTTGAACGCGTTCCGCTGGGTGCTGGTCAGTCCGCCGAGGAACTCGACTTCGATGGTGTAGGGGGAGACGGTTTCGGCAATGCGTTCGGCGGCCTGGTGGTCGGCGCGCGCGACGTGGATTTCGTTGTCGCTCATGGGTTCCCACCCCTTCGTGGGACGTGCTGTCGGGTGCTTGGTGGGGGTGCTGAGGGTGTTCGGGCGCGCACGGACTGCTGCGCCCGGCGCCGGGGGGTCCCTGGGGATGTCGGGTCGGGAGGGACGGCCGGCCGACGCGATGGACGGCTGGATAGGCCGGAGGGACGGGCCGACGCTGTCGGCCGGGGGCGCGCACAGGTGGGCGGCGCTCCGTTCCTTCGCCTTTCTTCGATTGTCTCTCGGTCCGGCCGTTCGGGAACCCTCCGTCGGCACCCTGTTCGCTGAGTGGCGCGGCGGATGCGGGTGGTAGCGGTCCCGGGGCGTCTACGCCCGCCGAACTGCACGGAGTCGCCTCTCCGGAACAGGTGGTGACGGTGGATCCGTGAGCCGCCGACCCTGCCTGACTGGTCGTCCGGCTGGCGCCCAGCCTGGGTGCGCCGCACCCCGGCACAGCCCGTCCTGGTTGCGTCCGCCCGGCCCCGCCAGGCTGGCCCGGTCGACAACGGCGGGCCCGCACGATCGACGTGAACCTGCGCGGTGTCCTGTACGGGATCGCCGCGGCGCTGCCGGTACTGCGCGCCCAGGGCCACGGGCACATCGTGAACGTCGCCTCGGTCGGCGCGTACGAGGTCTCCCCCACGGCGGCCGTGTACTGCGCGACCAAGTTCGCGGTCCGTGCCGTCTCGGAGGGGCTGCGGCAGGAGTCGCGGGGCAGCATCCGGGTCACGCTCGTCTCGCCGGGCGTGACCGAGTCGGAACTCGCCGACTCGATCGCGGACCCGGCGGCCCGCGAGGCGATGAAGGCCTACCGGTCGGTCGCCCTGCCCGCCTCCGCGATCGCCGACGCCATCGCGTACGCGCTCGCGCAGCCGCCCGAGGTCGACGTGAACGAGCTGGTCGTCCGCCCCACGGCGAGCAACCGATAGCCCGTCGGAGCCGCACCGTCGGACCTCACGCGGGCGGTGCGCCGCCTCCCCCGCCCTGCACCCAGGCGTGGTAGGCGGCCACCGCGGTGGGCAGGGTGGGGAAGATCCGGTCGGGGCCGAGGGATGCGCTCAGGCCGTACGCGTCGAGGTCGTCGCGCAGGTCCTGTTTGACCCGGGCGAGGGCGAACACGATGCCGCGGTCGGCGAGTTCGAGGCGCAGCGCGTCGAGCACGTCGAGGGCGGTGATGTCGACCTCGACGTTGGCCTCGGCGTTGAGGACGAACCACCGTACCGGCTCGGGTTGTTCGGCGAGCGCGGCAAGGGCCCGGTTGCGGAGGTTCTCTGCGTTGGCGAAGAACAGCGGCGAGTCGTAGCGGTAGACGAGCAGGCCGGGGACGGTCCGTGCGTCGGGGTAGTCGTCGACGTCGTGCATCCCTGCCACGCCGGGGACCAGGCCGAGGACGGCGTCGTGCGGACGGGCGACCCGGCTGAGCAGTTCGACGACCGACAGGCCGACGGCGACGAGCACGCCGTAGAGGATGTCCAGGGTCAGCACGCCGGCCACGCAGCCGATCGCCAGGAGGAGTTCGCGGTTGCGGAAGGTGGCGAGCCGGCGGAATCCGGCGAGGTCGACCATCCGGAGCGCGGCGTACACGACCAGGGCGCCCAGGACGGCGTCGGGGGTGTCGTGCAGCAGCGGGCTGAGGAACAGCAGGACGGCGATCACGCCGACGCCTGCCGTGAGTGCGTACGCCTGGCTGCGTCCGCCGGCGGACTCGGCGAGGGCGGTGCGGCTGGCGCTGCTGCTCACGGGGAAGCCCTGGAAGAAGCCGGCGCCGAGGTTGACGGCGCCGAGGCCGAGGAGTTCCTGGTTGGCGTCCAGTCGCCCGCCGCCGTCGGACGTGTCGAAGGCGCGGGCGGTGAGGATGAAGTCGGTGTAGCCGACCAGCAGGATGCCGACCGCGGGCAGGACCAGCCGCTGGAATTCGCCGAGGTCGGGGAGTTCGGGACGGGGCAGTCCGGCCGGGATGTCGCCGATCACGGCGATGCCGTGGTCGGCGAGCGAGAAGGCCGCCGAGATCGCGGTGCCGAGGACGACGGCCAGTAGCGGGCCGGGCAGGCGCGGGAGGTAGTGGGCGGTCAGGAGCAGGAAGAGGAGGGTGGCGGCGCTGAAGCCGACGGTCGGCAGGCTGGCTTCGGTGAGGTTCGACAGGAAGGACGCGAGTTGCGGGAAGAAGCCTTCGCCGCGGACGTCGATGCCGGTGAGTTTGGACAGCTGGTCCACGATCATGATCATGGCCACGCCGGTGAGGTAGCCGATCAGCACCGGCCGCGAGAGCAGGTCGGCGACGAAGCCGAGCCTGGCCAGCCACGCCATGACACAGAGCAGGCCGACCACCGTGGCGAGGCTCGCGGCCAGCACGGCGTAGCGGCCGGGGTCGCCTCCGGCCAGCGGACCGATCACGGTCGCGGTCATCAGCGCCGTGGTCGACTCGGGCCCGACCGACAGCAGGCGGGACGAGCCGACGAGCGCGTACAGCACGATCGCGGGCAGGATGGCCCACAGCCCGGTGACGGGCGGCAGGCCCGCCACGCTCGCGTACGCCATGACCTGGGGTACGAGGTAGGCCGCGACCGTGGCTCCGGCCAGCAGGTCGCCGCGCAGCCAGTCGCGCCGGTAGCCGCGGAGCACCGCGAGGCCGGGCAGGGCCGGTACCAGGCGGCGCCATCCGTCCTCGGAAGGGCCGGCCGACATGGTTCTCCTTCCGTCGGGGAGCCTCATGATGCCGCCTACCGTGCCCCGTGGCGGTCCGACCGGGCCGCTCAGTGGTCGGGCGCGCCCGGACCGGGTGGTTCGGTCAGGCCCGGACGGGGCTCCGGTGCGTCAGGGCGGGCGGGACGCACCGGCGGTCAGGGCGGGCGGGACGCACGGGTGGTCAGGCCCCGGGCACGGCCGTTCCGACGCGGGCGTCCGGGGTCCGGCGGGCCAGGAGCTTGCCCAGCTCCCACAGCAGCAGGAGCGCGACGGCCGCGAGCAGGGCCCAGCCGAACTGCCCGGCGTCGAGGTCGGTGGTGCCGAGCATGCGGTTGAAGGCGTCCATCTGGGTGACCAGCACCGCGAGGGCGAACTCGGCGAGGGCGGCCCGGTTCATCTGCTTGCTGTCGAAGGTGGCGGTGGTCAGCACCGTCTCACGCTCGCTCCGGCACTCGTAGGCCGCCACGATCAGGCACAGGGCGAAGGCGGTGAACGCCATCGAGTTGCCGACGGCGGCGCTCTTGTAGTGCTCCTCCCCCAGCTCGATCAGGGCGAGCAGCGCGACCGTCACGGCTGTTCCGGCGAGCCCGACGGTGATCACGACGGACCTGGTCAGCACCGTCTCGCCGCGGGGTCGCGGGGTGCGCCGCATCAGTCCGGGGCTCTCCCGGTCGAAGCCCAGGGCGAAGCCGAACGGGGCGTTGACGACGAAGTGCACCCAGAGGACCTGCGCGGGGGTGAAGGGCTCGCCCGCGGCGATGTTCAGCAGTGCGGCCCCGAGGAAGGTCAGGACGAACGTCACCAGCAGGACCAGGACGAAGCGGATGTACTTGGCGAGGTTGTCGTAGAGCTTCCGGCCCTCCTGCACGGCGTGGACGATGGTGGAGAAGTTGTCGTCGGCGAGGACCATCCGGCTGGCGTTCTTCGCGACGTCGGTGCCGCTGCCCATGGCGATGCCGATGTCGGCGGCCTTGATGGCCGGTGCGTCGTTGACGCCGTCGCCGGTCATCGCGACGACGTCGCCCTTCTTCTTCAGCGTGTCGGCGAGCAGCACCTTGTGCTCCGGTGCGACCCGGCCGACCACGCCGATGGCGTCGATCCGGGCGAGTCGTTCGGCCTCCGGCAGGGCGGCGAAGTCGGCGCCGAGGACGGCCTCGCCGCCGATGCCGAGCTGCCGGGCGATGGCCGCCCCGGTGGTGACGTCGTCGCCGGTGACCATGCGGACCCGGATGTGGGCGGCCTGTGCGTCGGCGACCGCGGCCCGGGATTCCTCGCGGGGCGGGTCGACCATGGCGACCAGGCTGGTCATCCGCAGGTCGGTGACGAGCGCCAGCAGGTCGCCGTCGGGTGCGAAGTCCGCCGGGTCGAGGTCGCGGACGGCGGCGGCCATCACCCGGAGTCCTTCGCCGCCCATCCGCTCGGTCTGGGCCCCGGCCCGGGCGGCGAGGTCCGCGTCCCAGGGCACGACGGCGCCGTCGGCGGCGAGGGCGGTGGTGGCGCGGGCCGTCACGGCGGGTGCGGCGCCCTTGACGAAGCACCGCACGACGGCCCGCCCGTCCGCGTCCTTGGCCTCGTTGAAGGTCGCCATCAGCTTGTAGTCGGGGTCGAAGGGGAGGGTGGCGAGCCGGGGCAAGCGCTCGCGGGTGGCGTCGGTGTCCAGCCCGGCCTTGTGGCCGAGGACGAGGAGCGCGGCCTCGGTCGGGTCGCCGACGACTTCGCCGTCGACCAGCTTCGCGTCGTTGGCGACCAGGTAGGGCAGGACGGCGTCCTCGATGTCCGGGGAGGAGCCGGCGGCGTGGTGGATCCGGCCGTCGAGGCGGTAGCCGGTGCCGGAGACGGTGTAGCGGTCGGTGGGGGTGAGCACCTCGACGACGGTCATCTGGTTCATGGTCAGGGTGCCGGTCTTGTCGGAGTTGATGGCCGAGGTGAACCCGAGGGTCTCGACGGACGGCAGTTCCTTGACGATCGCGTTGCGTTTGGCGAGGTTGAGGCTGCCGACCGAGAGGATCACCTGGCTGACGGTGGGCAGGGCCTCGGGGATGGCCGCGATCGCGAGCGAGACCGCGCTGACGAACAGGGCGTCCCAGGCCTGGTCGCGGCTGCGGCCGAGCGCGAACATCACCACCATGGTCAGACCGGCGGCGAGCGCGATCCACAGGGTCAGGGTGTTGAGCTCCCGGGTGAGCGGCGACTGCTCCTTCTCGGTGGCCGACAGCATCCCGGAGATCCTGCCGAGTTCGGTGTCGGCGCCCGTGGCGGTGACCACCAGGAGCCCGCTGCCGTGCGTCACCGGGGTGTTCATGAACGCCATGTTCGACCGGTCGCCCGGGCTGAGCGCTTCGCCGGTCAGGGTGCCCGCGTGCTTGGCGGCCGGGACGCTCTCGCCGGTGAGCGCCGACTCGTCGATCTGCAGTGCGCTGGCTTCGACGATCCGCCCGTCCGCCGGCACCTCGTCGCCGGCCGAGACGAGCACGACGTCGCCGACGACCAGCTGCCGGCCCGGGACCTCCGCCTCCGTGCCGTCCCGCCGCACCCGCGCCGTCGCCTTCATCATCGACTTCAGCGCGTTCATCGCGCTCTCGGCCTTGCCCTCCTGGCGCAGGCCCACGACCGCGTTGAACAGGGTCAGGACGAGCAGGAGGACGGCGGTGGTCCACTCCTTGACCGCGAGCGACACCACGGCCGACACCACCAGGATGATCTGCATGTAGGCGCGGAACTGGTCGAGGAACCGCAGCAGGCCCGGGCGCGGCTTCTCCTCGGGCAGGACGTTCGGCCCGTTCGCCGCCAGGAGCTCGGCCGCCCGGGCCGCGGTCAGCCCGGTCGCCGGGTCCACCCGCAGCCGGGCCGCGACCTCCTGCGGGGTGCACGCGTACCACGGGCGCTCGGCGGCTCCCGGGTCGTCCTGTTCCGTCATCCCCGCTCCTCCGATCGGGACGCTCCTCCGCACGACTCCGCCGGTCGGGCGCTGCGCCGCACGGACGCCCGGGCCCTGGCCGGCCGAGGAGCGGCAGCGCGCAGACGCCTCCGTCCCGCACCGGCCCTGCCCACCGGGCGGACCGAACGAGGGAGATCTGCACCATCCTGACCCGCGGTCGCCCGGACGGCACGTCCGGTTCCGGCGATCGGGGGTTGCCCGAGGCGCGGCCGCCGTGCGACGTGGCCGGGGCTCCTGGGCGGTCCGGGCCGGGTTCAGCACTTGAGGTACGCCAGGACGGCCAGCACCCGGCGGTTTCCGTCGGCCGACGGTGCGATGCGCAGTTTGGTGAAGATGCTCGCGATGTGCTCGGTGACGGCGCTCTCGCTGATGTGGAGGCCGGCGGCGATGGCGGCGTTGGAGCGTCCTTCGGCCATCACTTCGAGGACGTCGCGTTCCCGGGGTGTCAGGTCGCCGACGGCTCCGTGGGCCTCGCCGCGGGACAGCAGCCGGGCGATCACCCGGGGGGCCATGACGGTCCCGCCGGGTCGGGCGTCTGCTCCACCACTCATGACACCGGGTCGTGCACCGGCTGAGGGGCCGGGACGTCCGGCTGGGGGAAACATGTCGGCGCCGCCGCCGTAACCCGTGCTGATTCCACGGCTTTCTCCCAACCGGGCGATCCAGACCGACCCGGCCACGCCGTCGAGGACGGTAGCGCGTCGTCACTCCTTCTTGTCGGGGCCTGTGCCGGCCGCCGGCTTTCCCGTGTTCGTGAGCGTCTCCTGGGCGCGCGTGTCGACGAACCGCGTCACCAGATGCTGCGAAGCGCCGAAAACTACGCCCCACGCCAGGACCTGCCCACTGCTGTCCAGGTTGCTGAGCCCCGGAATGAACTCGCCGCGGATGAGCAGCACGCCGACGAAGGCGGAGAGGGCGCCGGTGGGCACCTTCAGCAGTGCGGCCGCCAGCGGGAGCATGTAGGGGGAGCTGGTGCCCTGGATGCGGTGCAGTGAGGCGACGACCGTCAGAGCGGCTCCGGCCGCCCCCGCCACCTCGACCAGCAGGACGTCCTTCCGGTTGGCCAGTGTCTCCACGGTCACCGTCTGGCTGGCATCGCGCTGGATCGAAGGGCAGACGATGGTGGCGGTGGTGTCCTTCGGCGCGAAGCAGAGATTCAGCGTTCGCGGCGCGAACCAGCCGAAGAGGGCGAGCCCGGCCGCGCCGAGGAGCACCACGGCTGTGGCCGCGATGAGGATGTTCCGCAGACTGCGGACCCGGGTGTACTCCTTGTCCAGCTCGGTGTACGCGGAGCTGAGCGTTCGGATGAGCAGCCTGCGATCAGGGATCGCGTCTCCGTGCTCGTTGTGCTTCTTGATCGCCGCAGCCAGCGCGATGCGCTGCGGGTCGGCCTTCCTGAGGCTGGATTCGGCGCACGCCTGCACCTCCGCGATCCAGCTGCCCAGCTCCTCGTCGGCGACGAGCTCCAGCAGGATCAACTCCGCGGCCCGAAGATTCGCGGACGCCCGCTCCAGCGACGCCCCGGACCCGGGAGGGGCGAGATGCCGCTCGCGTGCTCCTGCCAGAGCCTCTGTCAGGAGCGCTTCCGCCCCCGTGATGAGGGCCTTGCGATCGTGGTCCTGCGGTTGGCGGAGCCGTTCACGGTCCAGCTGCACGGCCAGGTAGCGCGCCCGTGCGACCGTGCGCTCGCGCCACGCGGACGTTCGGCGGGCCGCACCGAAGAACCGGGCGGTCTGAGGGCCCGTCGACGACGCGTCGGGCTCCGAGGGTGACTCGGATTCCGTGGGGTCTGCGGGAGACGGGGATTCCTCGCGTTCAGGCATGATACTCCGTTTGTGTACAAATGACCGCTTTCTCGTCATCCGGCGCCGGAGGGGCTACCGGCCGGGATTCGCCCACACATGGCCGATTCCGCAGTCGTAGGGGTGTCGCGAGGAATCATCCCCAACGCCTTCGTCGGACTGCAGGGCATCGGGACCTGTGTTTCCATGGGAACGCCCCACCAAGCCGACCCACCCGTTCGGGTACAACCATGAAGGAATTCCGAAGATGACAGACGACGCGGTGACCCAGCGCTGCAACTTCACCGATGCCCGGCCGACACTGAAGCAGGGCTCGTCGGGGGTCGCGGTCAAGCAGGCGCAGTGCTTCCTCAATTTCTCGCTGACCGGCGAAGGACTTTCCCTGGATGGCGAATTTGGTCCCGTGACCGACGCGGCGACGAGACGGTTCCAGAAGTGCGCCAACATCACGGTCGATGGCGTCATTGGCTCCCAGACCTGGTCATTCCTGACCTTCTGGGCCAACTCGTCGGGCTTCGCCTGCTGAGCGTCCCCCGCCGCCCGCTGCCCACACCGGGGAGCGCATCCAAGGAGCGAATGACGGTTGCGGTCCAACCGTCATTCGCTCCTTGGGCTCAGGCGGCCATTGGCACCGATTTGGCGACGATAAGCCGCTGGCCGACGTTGATGAGGTCGGGGTTCGGAATGTTGTTCCACGCGACGAGCTGATCGACCGTCGTGCCGAACATGTGCGCAATGGCTGTGAGCGTGTCACCCGACTTGACAATGTAATGGGTGTCGTGGGAAGAATTCGTCCGTGCGACGATGAGCCGCTGGCCGACGTTGATGAGGTCGGGGTTCGGAATGTTGTTCCATGCGACGAGCTGATCGACCGTCGTGTCGAACATCCTGGCAATTGCTGTGAGCGTGTCGCCGGACCGGACGGTGTAGAACGTGATGTTCGCGGTGTTTGTTGTCATATATCCGAGCGTAGGCCGAACAGATCCGGCCCGCTCGGGGAGAACGGCAGGCCCGCCCCTGAGCAGTTCGGGCAGCCCCCTGCGGATGCCACTGATCAAGCCTTCCGGAACAGCCCGAGCAGAACCGAACGGGCCGCCGGCCCGCACCCTGCCGCAGGCGGATGGTGGTGTCCGGACCGCGCCCCGGTCGCCGGTGCTGCGCCATGTCCAGCCACAGTTGAGCGGAGAGCAGCCACCCGCCCGGCCCCTACGGCGACCACTCCGCCGACCGCCACAGCTGTGACCGCCTCGGGCAGCCCAGCGGCCGGGCCGATCGACACCGGTCCGGCCGCCGCCGTGCCAGGCCCGGCCGGGAATGCGGCCACCGGGGCCCGGCCAGGACGGCGCAGGATCGGCACCGGCGGCGCAGCGCCAGGTCGGTGCAGGCGGTCCCTCCGGTGCCGAGCACGGGATGATCGCAGCGTGGGCAGGAGCGCCGCCAGCCGCATCCTCGCCGCAGGCGCCGACCAGTTGCGCAACGGCGAGCGGCGCGGCGGGGCGGGTCACGTCCGCGCTGTCGGCGAGCAGCAGGGCCGCTCCCCGGCCGCGGGTACCGCCGGAGCGGGCCTCGCCGGACCGGGCGCCGGCCAGCAGGGCGCGTACCCGCCCTGGCCACGGCAGGGCGGCTGCGGCCACGCCCAACGCGGCCCCGAAACGGGTGAGTTGGATCATCTCGGCGGGTATCCGGGTGGCGGGCTGGAGCGCGCCGAGTACGCCGGCCACCGGGAACGCGACGGCGAGGTACAGGGGACATGGCCTTGAGGTCGACGGGTGTCATTCGCATGGCATCGACGATGCCGCCCCGCGCGCCTGCCGACACTGGAGCCGGCTCCACGGCGGGGTGGAGTCGGCTACACCCCGGGGCGCTGTCGCGCTTCGTGGTCGGGCGCCGGAGGCGGGCGGGTCGCGCCCGCGGTAGCGCCGATGGTTCGAGTACGGTGTGTGCTCGTCGCCGGGGATCCGGCCGCTTGAGGAAAGGCGCGTCCGCAGCGCTCCTCGGCAGCGTGGGCGGACCTCGGACGCCCACCCGCTACCGAGAGGCAGGGACCCTCACATGGCCGCAGCCGCGTCCTTCGACCACCGCACCAAGGACTTCAGCCTCCCCCACGCCTACGCACTCGCCTCCGCCGCGAACCTGGCCTACCAGGACGAGGCCGCGGTCGAACAGCGCGCGCGGTCCTGGGGGTTCGCCACCGTACGGCACCACCGGACGCGCTTCACGCCGCCGTTCCCGCTGCAGGACACCCAGGCGTACACCATGGCGAGCGAGCACATGATCGTCACGGCGTTCCGCGGCACGGAGCCCGCGCAGATCCGCGACTGGCTCTCCGACGGCACCACCCCGCCGTGGCCGGGCCCCGCCCGGACCGGGTACGTGCACCACGGGTTCGCCGAGGCACTGGAGTCGGTGTTCCCCGCCGTGAAGGACACGGTCTCCGAGCTGCGTTCGAACGGGCAGAGCGTCTGGTTCACCGGCCACAGCCTCGGTGGCGCCCTGGCGATGCTCGCCGCCGCCCGCCTGTACCTGGACGACCCTCGGCTGCAGGCCGACGGGGTCGTCACCTTCGGCCAGCCCCGGACCTGCGACCGCATGCTGGCCGCCGCCTGCAACAAGGGCTTCAAGAACCGGATGTACCGGTTCGTCAACAACAACGACATCGTGCCCCAGCTCCCGCCCGAGCCGGCCTACACCCACGTCGACACCCTGCGCCACATCGACTCCTCGGGCCGGATCCTCCCGAACGCCGGCCCGCTCGCCGTGCTCGCCGACAGGGCCAGGGGCCTGACCGCCGACGCCTTCGCCCCCGCGAGCGACGGCATCCGCGACCACTCCATGAAGAACTACCTCACGGCGTTGGAGAAGAACCTCACCTGACGCCGGCCTCCGAGGCCCGCCTTCCGTCCCCTCTCCCGCCGGAGGAGGGTGGGACCGCGGGCGGGCTGCGTCGGGGGTGACCCGCTGCGGGCGGGATCCCGATGCGGTTCGCACCCGGAGGAAGCAGCCCCCGTACGCCTGCGGAAGTGGCGAAATCACTGGCAGGCGCGTCGTCGGCAGTGCTTGGATGCGTCCATGACGACCGTGAACATCCCCGCCGACTACGAGATCTCCGCGGACCCCGAGCGGCTCGACCACGCGCTGGTCCACCGCTGGCTGTCGCAGGACGCCTACTGGGCACTCGGCCGCTCACGGGAGAAGCAGGACGAAGCCATCGCCGGCTCGCTCAACTTCGGCGTCTACGACCGGGTGTCCGGTACCCAGCTCGGCTACGCCCGGGTGGTGACCGACCGGGCCACCTTCGCCTGGCTGTGCGACGTGTACATCGACCCGGCCGCCCGCGGCCGGGGCCTCGGCACGGCGCTGGCGGCCGCGGTCCGCGACCACCTCTCCGCGTACGGCCTGCGGCGCGTCCTGCTGGCCACCGCCGACGCGCACGAGGTCTACGCCAAGGTCGGCTTCGCCCCGCTGGAGAACCCCGGCAAGTGGATGGCGCTCGGCGCACAGTGACCCGGCGCAGCCGAGGGCGCCGTCCTCCCTGCGCTCGGCTCTGTCGGCCCGCCCCGGCGTCACCTGTACGTGCTGCCGGGGCGGCCCAACGGCCGTCTGGGTCGCGTCAGTTCTCCGACTGCGCCCGGCGGCGCGAGACGACGAGCGCGCCGGCGCCCAGGGCGAGGGCCGCGGCACTCGCGGCGGCGCGGCCGGTGGTGCCGGAGGCGCCGGTCTCGGCGAGGCTGCCGGAGGTCGCCGCCGTGGCGGTCGTGGTCGTGGTGGTGCCCGACCCGGTGGTGGTCGTGGCGTTCGAGTCCGGATACCAAAGGGAACTGACAGTGTGTCGTCCCCCTGTTCCAGGCACCGCTCCGCCTCTCCGTCGATCCGTCCTTAGTGCCACTCGGGCGATGTGCGGCACGGTGACGGGGAGATGCTTCCGGCACAGGTGAAAGTGGTTTGCCGACCTGGATGCCCCGTGGGTAGCGTCGGCGTCTGTGACCCCAACTCTGCGCACCGAGCGGCTGCTGCTGGAGCCGTACATTCCCGAGGACGAAGAGGACTTCGTCGCCCTGTTCCAGGACACCAGGGTGTCGCAGTGGATGGGCGACGGTCCTGCTTCCGAAGCAGCAGACCGGGCCCTGTTCGGGCGGATCTTCACGAAGGTCTACGCCCGGGAACTGTTCGACGTCTGGGCTGTCCGCCGGGACGGACTCCTGGTCGGGCATGCCGAGATCAAGCCGACCGACGTCGCCCAGGGCCACGAGATCATCTACGCTCTGGCCCCGGCGGCATGGGGGTTCGGCCTGGGGACCGAGGTGGCAGAGGCGATCGTCGCTCATGGCTTCGACACCCTCGGACTGACGAAGGTCTACGCCACCGTAGCTGCACCGAACAAGGCCTCGCTGTCCCTGTTGGACAGGATCGGGTTCGAGCACGTCCACGACCTCACTGAGGACGACGGCAGCACCACCCGCGTGTTGGTCCGTCATCGGACGGCGAGCAACCAACCCCTCGCCCGATAGGGCGAACAGGCCGCTGCACTTGAAACCACCCGGGTAACCGGTCGGGCAGCGCGGGTCGGGATGGCCCGCCGCCTCGGACGCATCAACCCCCGAGGCTGTCCGGCGCCGTACGTTCGGCCCCAAGAATTCGCTCGCCACGACACGGGGTCGACGCCCTACCATGGCGGGCCATGGCGATGTTCGTACACCTGACCTCGACGGCCAACGCGCCGCGCATCCGGCGGTCCGGGATCCGGGCGCCCAAACACAACCGACGCGGCGTCTACTGCTTCCCGGTACTCCCGTCCTACACGCTCACCCACCAGTGGCTGCGCGAACTGGCCCGCTTCGGCACCCGGGGCGGCCTCGTCGCCGTCCACGTACGGCTGGACGACGACGAAGAAGTGACGGTCGGCCACTACGGGGGCGAGCGGTCCGCCGTGTCCGCGGCGGAGGCGGTCCGG
Organism: Kitasatospora sp. NPDC054939; assembly: GCF_053610105.1. Taxonomy (NCBI): domain Bacteria; kingdom Bacillati; phylum Actinomycetota; class Actinomycetes; order Kitasatosporales; family Streptomycetaceae; genus Kitasatospora; species Kitasatospora sp. NPDC054939. The sequence goes on from NZ_JBSGXP010000020.1 coordinate 20,587, forward strand.
CGGATCGCCGCGCTGGACGACCCGCAGGGCTGGGAGGTGATCGTCCCCCGCAGTATCCGGCCGGGCGAGGTGCACCGGATCCGCGCCGCTCCCCAGGTCGTCGGCTGGCGGTACCGCCCGGGCATCCACGGCGTCCGTCCCTGCACCTGCTACGGGTGCCGGGTGCGCGGCGGCTACGGTTCGCGGCGCCTGGCCGAACGGCTGGCGCACCCGCTCGACGGCCCGCCGCCGCCCGTGCCGGTCCTCCTCGCCAGGATCGCGGCAGCCGGCGACCCCGGCGACCCGGCCGTCCTGCGCGACGCACTGCACTGGTTCGGCATGCGCCGTCGGGGCCCGGTCCCCGAACTCGCCCGTCTCGCCGCCCATCCGGACCCGGGCGTGCGGGAGGACCTGGTGTGGGCCATCGCCCGCTGGTCCACTCCCGGCGTCGCGCAGCTCCTGGACGGCCTCGCCGCCGACCCGCACGCGGACGTCCGTGAGGCGGTGGAGGCGGTCCGCGAGCCGTAGCGGCCACCGCCCGGTGCGCGGATGACGGCCCCCGGTGCGGGCCCGGCGGGAATCCGGGCCGAATCACCCGTCCGGACGCAGCGGAGAATCGTTCCTCCACCAACGGTTCTCCCTAGGGTGATCCCGCACCGCCAAGTCCCGCGGTGCCGAAACCCCTTGCCCCGAGAGGTCCCCCCGTCATGCGCCTCCGCACCAGCGTGCTCGCCGCCGCCAGTGCCCTCGCACTCGTCCTCACCCTCCCCACCTCCGCCCACGCCGCCACCGGCGACTTCCTCTACAAGGTCGGCCCGGGTGTCCCGACCGGACTCGCGGACCCCGACAGCGGCACCTGCATCAACCTGCCCTTCACCACCGAAACGCACCCGGGCTTCGCCCCCGCGAACTTCACCACCTCGACCGCGACGGTCTTCCTGGAATCCGACTGCAACGGCGACACCTTCTATGTGATGGCCCCCGGGAAGAAGCTCGGCGACCGGCTCAAGCTCCGCTCGGTCGTCTTCTCCTGACCGCCCTGGTGTGACACGTCGTCCCGCTGACGGGGTCCGACGCCTCTCCCGGCTGCGTCCCGTTCGGACACCCGTCGGCGGGGCCACCGCACCCACCCCGGCGGGCCGACCGGTCCGACGAGGTGGGAGTCAGGGGGCCGGGGGCACAACCCAGGGGGCGAGGCGTTCACCGGGCGCCAAGGGGCTGCGCCAGTACCGGTAGACGGTGCCGAGGTGCACGGCGAGGCGCTCGGCCGCGATCAGGCCGGACGCGGGCCCCGGCCCCCCGGCATCCGCCTCGAAGGCGATCAGCACGGCGGGTGTCTCGCCGGTCTGGCGCAGCACGAGACGCAGTTCGTCCCGGGTCGGCTCGCGGAACACCGGGTCCTGGAACGACGCCGGGCAGGCGACGAAGTGCGGCTCGGTGAGTATCAGTTCGAGGCCGTGGTGGTAAGCGAGGTCGTACCCCGCACCCAGGCACAGCCGACCGGGCTCCCAGGAGACGATCTCCCAGTCCCACCAGGAGCCTTCGGGGAGTCGGATCACGGGCTTGCCCCTCACATCGGTCCGCCGGACACCCCGGACGCCCCGGCCACGCCGGTCGGACGGCCGCTGCGGGCCCGGGATGGTTGCCGGGTCCCCATTCTGCCCGGCTGCGACCCCGCCGCGGCGAGCTGTCCACTACCCGGCCGCGGGGCCGGGTAGTCCGTCCGCCCGGTGGCGTGGTCAGCTGCCGGGCTGCTGCCGGTCCCGGCCCTGCTGGCGCTCGTGTTCGTCACCGGCCTGCCCGGCGCCGTCGCCTCCGCCTCGCGCACCGCCCTGCTGCCCGACCTGCTGGACGGCGACCGCTACGTGCTCGGCCGCGCCGTGTTCTCCATGGCCGCGGGCGGCACGCAGGTGCTCGGATTCGCGGCCGGCGGGGTGCTGATCGCCGCGGTCGGCGCGTCGGGCGCACTCTGGCTCACCGCCGCGACCTGCCTGGCCTCGGCCGCCCTGCTGCGCCTGCGCCTGGCCGACCACCCTTGCCGCCGCACCGACGGTTCGGCAGGCATCGGCGAGACCTGGCAGGTGAACCGCGCGTTACCGCGCCGACCCGCCGTCCGGGCACTGCTGCTGGCCCAATGGCTGGCACCGGCACTGATGGTCGGCGCGGAGGGCGTGCTGGTCCCGTACGCCGCACACATCGGCGCACCCGACGCGGCCGGACTGCTGTTCGCCGCGGTCGCCGCCGGGATGTTCGCCGGCAACCTGATCGTCGGCCGCCTGGTGCCGCCCGTCGGCCGCGAGCGACTGGCCGGCCCGCTCGGGCTGGCCCTCGGACTGCCGCTGCTGGGGTTCGCGCTGCGCCCGGAGCCGGGGTACGCCGTCGTCCTGATGACGGTGTCCGGCGTCGGCGTCGCCTACCAGCTCGGACTGGCCCGCAGGTTCCTCGACGCAGTGCCCGAGACACAGCGCGGCCAGGCGTTCGGCCTGCTGCAGTCCGGAACAATGACGCTCCAGGGCCTGGCCGCCGCAGCCGGGGGCGCGCTGGGCGAAGTCGCCGGCCCGGGACTGGTCATCACCCTGGCCGGCGCGGCCTCCGCCACGGCCGCCCTGCTGTCCTGGCGCACGCTGTCGCCCGCGCAGCGGCCGTGACCCACGTGCGGAAGGCGTCGGCACGAGGGCAGCAGTCGGCGGACGACCGGGCGCGCGCGTCGGACCGGCCGTGACCTCATGCAGTGTCGAGCGGAAGCTCCAACAGCTCCTCCGGAGGCCGGAAGCCGGAGCGCCGGTAGAGCGGGGTGCTGCGCTCCGACGGCCAGACGATCAGACCTTCGAGGCCGACGCTGCGCGCGTGCTGTTTCAGCGCCTCCAGGAGCGCCGAGCCGACGCCCCTGTTGCGTTGGGACGGCAGGACGAAGAAGTTGGTGACGTACCCGAGCGGGTTGTTGTCGGCGTAGGGCTCCGGCATCCTCTCCACCAGGCAGAGGAAGACGTGTCCGCAGATCCCGCCCTCGGTCTCCGCGACCCAGGCCGACCAGGGGCCATCGCTCAGCCGGGTGCGTATCCACTGCTCGGCGTCGGCCAGCGACCGGGCAGAGGACGGTGGTTGTCCGTCGTGGTCCTCCTGCTTGCACGTCCAACGCAGTTCGGCCAAGGTCCGTGCATCGGCGGGCCGGGCCGGGCGGACGATGAGATCTGTCGTCATGAGGGCGAGCCTCACCCGTGCCGCGCGGTGAGGCAACCCGATTTCCGTGCAGGCCACGGCTCTTGGAGCCGGGCGGCCTGCACGGCCCGGCCGGCCGCCGTCGCGGCGTACGCCGGCCGGCCGGTCGGCGTCCGATGCCAGCGGTGCGCGGGGTCAGGCCGCGCGCTGGCCGTGCAGGAGGAGCGGCAGCGGAGCGGCCGCTCGGGCCAGGCCCTCGCGGATGCGGGCGGCCTGGGCGGGGCTCACCGCCCGGTCCAGTCCGGCCGGGTCGACGAAGTGGGCGCCGAGGAGACCGGATTTGCTGGGCGGGGCGAGGGTCATCCGGCCGATCTCGGCGTCGGTTGCGATCCCGCCGTCGAAGACCAGGCTGAGGCGTTCGCGGTAGCGGTCGGCCGGGGAGTAGTCGACGGCGAGGAGGGTGGCCGGGCGCCGGTGCAGGCCGGTCTGGGCGTGCAGGCTCCGGGCGGCGGCGAGGTGCGGCGGTTCGTCGGCGTGGGCCGGGCCGCCGGGCAGGATCATGCCGTCCAGGTAGGCGGGGTTGAGCAGGAGGAGCTGTCCGCGGCCGTTGCGCAGCAGGACGAGCCCGTAGAGGCGGCGGGGCGGCGGGAGTTCGAGGAGGCAGGTGTCGCGCACGGGGTTCTCTCGTGGGAGTGCGGGGTTCAGTGGCGGTCGAGCCGGCTGGTGCCGGCGATGAAGGCGGTGGCGAAGAACATCCACCAGACGAGGGGGCGTTCGCCGGGCCTGCTGTGGTCGACGAGGCCGGCGGCGAACGTGGCGACGCCGGCCGCGAGAAGGGTGACGAGGGCGAGGCCGAGGAGTTCACGGCCGGTGGGCCGCCGACGCTTCCTTCTCCTGTCGTTCATGGAGGAGACCCTTTCGCAGCAGGTCGACGATGCGCAGGACGATCTCCGGCCTGGCAGCGCCGAGTTCGATGAGGAAGGCGCCGGTGAGGCGGCCGGCCCGCCAGTCGATCCCGGCCGACGGGAGGGTGATCCCGGCGAGCGCGAGGACGGCGAGCAGGTCGTCGAGCGCATCGGCGGCGGCCCGGCGCTGCGGCGCGGTGAGGCGGGCGAGGACGGAGGCCATCAGCGGTCGACCTCCCCCGCGCGGGGCTGGAACGAGCGCCAGGCACTGTCCGCGCGGAGGAAGGACGTCCACCCCGCGAGCGAGCCGTCGGGCTCACGCTTCCACTCACCGGTCAGCTCGTTGCGGACCCGGTAGACCCCGGCGCCGGGATCGAAGCGCACGCCGTAGCCGTAGGAGGTGGTGGGTGGCGGAGCCATGGGGTGCTCCTGGGCATGGTTCATGGGAACCCTCCGAAGTCGGAGTTTCACGTTCTGTGTCCATGCTGAACCCGAGATGGCTACCATCGGAAGTGAATCTGGACTTGTCCTTCGGGCCATCCAAGTTGGAGCAGCCATGGTCAACCGCAAGGAGATTGACCCAACATCAGGTCGTTGGGCTCCCTTCGGCGTGCAACTCCGCAGGTCACGCGAGGAGCAGGGGCTCACGCAGGCGATGCTCGCAAAGCGCATCGGGTGCAACCCTTCTACGGTCTGCGTCGCCGAACTTGCCACGAAGCAGGTTTCGCTCAACTTTGCCCGCGCCGCGGATTCCGCGCTGGGCACCCGCGGGACACTGGCCCTGATGTGGCAGCAGGCCTCGAACAGTGCCGGTCTCGCCGAGGGGTTCACCGAGTTCTCCGTCCTTGAGGCCAAGGCCAAGGAGATAAGACTCTACGAGGTCGGTATCGTGCCCGGATTGCTGCAGACTCGCGCCTATGCCGAAGCAGAACTTGCCGAGGTCGTCGACCGCGGCGAGATCACCACTGATCAGGCAGAGGAGAGGCTGAACTTCCGGCTCGCCAGACAGCAGCAGCTCGACCGCCCCAATCGGCCTCTGATGTATATCGTCATGATCGAGAGTGCGATCAGGTGGACGCTCGGAGGCAGCGCCATCATGTCGGATCAGCTTCAACACCTGGAAGACCTCGCCGGACGGCGCAACGTGTTCGTGCAGGTGGTTCCGTTCGCAATGAGCACGCGGCCTTTCCAGTCCGCCGTGACCTTGCTGACGATGCCCGACGACACCCAGCTCGGATACGCCGAGATCCCGAACCGAGGCTTTCTGGAGCGGGATCGCGCCACCGTCGCAACTTGGCGCAGGCGATACGATCGGCTACAGGTTGAAGCCCCGATGCGGTCCGTGTCTCTGGACATGATCCGTGAAGCCCGGAAGGACCTGTCAGCATGACGCTCGAACACGCGAGTTGGCGAAAGAGCAGCTACAGCGCCGATAGCGGTCAGTGCATCGAGGTCGCCATCGACCTCCCCGGGGTGGCTCCGGTTCGCGATTCCAAGGACCCGGGCGGACCGGTCCTGGCGTTCTCCGGCGGCGCGTGGCAGTCCTTCGTCACCGCCGTCCGTGCAGGCGAGTTCGACGTTCTCTGAGTTGCACAACGGGCCGTGCCGCCCTGACCATCAGGGCGGCACGGCCTGCTCGACTCCACTCGGCAGTCCCTACGCAACCGTCAGGACGATCTTCCCCCGCACTCGCCCTCCCTCGCTCAGCTCGTGCGCCCGGGCCGCTTCCTCCAGCGGCAGGACCTCGGCGAGTTCCACCCGTGCCGCTCCGCTCGCGACCAGCTCGCCGACCTTCCCGAGGTCCGTGCCCGACGGGCTCATGTAGAACGCCTTGTAGCGCAGGCCCCGGTCCGCCGCGGCCTCCGGCGTCACCCGCAGTTCCGTCCCGGTGCCGTCGATGGCGACCAGGATGCCGCCCGGCCGCAGCACCTCCAGCGAGCGCGGGCCGTAGTCGTCGCCCATCGGGTCGAGCACCACGTCGACGTTCCGCACCACCTGGGCGAAGTCCGCCTCGCTGTAGTCGATCAGCTCGTCGGCGCCGAACTCCCGTACCAGGTCGTGGTTGGCCGCACTCGCCGTCCCGATCACGTACGCGCCGTGCACCTTGGCGAACTGTACGGCGAGGTGGCCGACTCCCCCGGCTGCCGCGTGCACGAGGACCCGCTGTCCGGGCTGCAACCCTGCCTCGGCGATCACCGACTGCCAGGCGGTGAGTCCGGCAACGGGCAGGGCGGCGGCCGTCACGTGGTCGATCGCCGCCGGCTTCAGGGCCAGTGATTCGGTCGGCACGACCGCGTACTCGGCGTAGGTGCCGTTCGCCCCGAAGAGTGCCGCGAACACCTCGTCGCCGACCCGGAACCCGGTCACCCCGGGGCCCAACTCCGCAATCTCACCCGACAGATCAACGCCCGGGACCATCGGTGGGTTGCCCCAGATGTTCAGGATGTTGCGGCGCAGCTTCCAGTCGACCGGGTTGACGCCGGCCGCGCGGATGCGCACCAGCACCTCGCCGGGTCCGGGCACGGGGCGCTCCAGTTCGACGAGCCGCAGGACGTCGGGGCCGCCGAAGGAGTCGTATCGGATGGCGCGCATGGGTCGCTCCTCGCAGGTGATGTCGGGCGGTGGGATCTGTCGACCATCCTGCTGAGGGGCGGTATCCCTTGTGAAGTAGGCACTTCTTGGGTATCCAGGTACCTCATGGATACTGCCCGCCCGAACGAGACGAAGTTCTACCGCGCCGACTGCCCGGCCCGCACCGTCATCGAACTGCTCGCCAACAAGTGGGTCTTCTTCGTCCTCGCGCTGCTGGCGCGACACGGCGGACCGATGCGCTTCAACGAGATGCGGCGCCAACTCGGGACCGTCACACAGAAGATGCTCACCCAGACGCTGCGCTCCCTGGAACGCGACGGCCTGGTCCTGCGCGAGCTCTACCCGACCGTTCCGCCGCGCGTCGAGTACTCCCTGACCGAACTCGGCCGCGGCGCAGCCGCCTTGGCGCTGGGCATCGGCGACTGGTCGCAGCAGCACCTCAGCGAGATCGAGGCTGCCCGCCTCGTGCATGACGCGAAGGCCGCGCAGGAGCCGCAGCCGGTCTCCTCGTGATCCGGTGCGGCGGGGCCGGGGTTCGTCGGCGACCCCCGGTGCGCGCTCCGCTGCGGTGTTGTCCCGGCTCTCAGCTTGGCGTTTATCGTCGGCGGCTTTGGTGTTCCTTGATGGAATCGGCGCGGCCCGAACCGGATCAACCGGCCTACGACGTCGCGCAGTTGGGCGGCGGTAACCGCCGTGGCTTCGTCCGTCTGACTCAGACGCACGGTGTCCGACAATGCGCACCAGGAGGTGCGGCCGGACTCCAGGGCGGCGACGAAGGAGTACGGCCGGCCGGGCACGAGCTGATCACTGCTGCGGTTGCCGCGCCCGTAGACGTGGCAGAACAGCCTGTCGTCGCTGGTCGGGGCGTCGGGGCGTCGGGGCGGAGCCAGTTGCTCACGTCGACCGCGAGGACGATCCTCCCGTCGGCCGTCTTCGGCAGGGGCAGGGGCAGGCCGGCCAGTGTGTGACGTAGCCGGGTCGGCTCCAGCCAGCCCTGGTCAAGGGCGGCATACAGGGCGCCGTGACCGCGCCTGTGCTCGGCCGTGAGACTGAGCTTGACCAGGGCCTTCACCGGCCCGTCCGCGCACAACACCGCGTCGGTGAGATCGAAGAGCGCATCCGCGCGGGCGTACAGACTCTCGTAGAACTCGGCCCGAAAGCGGGACAACAGCGCCAATGCCACGCCTGCGGGCGCATCGACTGGGAGACTCATAGGCAGCGGCCGTTCCTTCAAGCTTCGTTACTCGACATCTCGAAGCGTGGAGAACGGGCCGCCCCTCATGCTGCCGGATCCCGGAGATCTCAGCAGGTCGGGTGACCCCCGAGGTTAGACAACAAGCTCAGAGGACGTTGAGTCCGCCTCTGATAGCGGCCCCGTCCGGTTCGGGCGAGGAAGCCTCGGCGGGTGAGGCGTTCGAGGCGGCTGCGGGTGACGCTAGGGCGGCGGTGAGGTGCGCGATCTGGTCGTGGCAAGCTCCACCGCCGTCCGTAGCGGGCGGGCGGGCGTGCGTGCGAAGATCCAACGGTCGGATTCGCGCACTTCGAAGGACGGCTATGTTCGCGATTTCTCTGGGGGAGGGGGCCGAGCTGCAGCCTTTGGAGCCGTGGCGGGCCCAGGAGTTCCTGGCGCATATGGACCGAGGCCGGGACTTCGTCGGTCAGCACATGGAGCTGCCCGATCTCGCCTCAGACCTCGACTCCGCCCGCAGCTATCTCCAGCTTTACGCCGACAAGGCCGCCACCGACACTGGCCGACTGTACGGAATCTGGCTCGACGGCACCCTCGTGGGTGGCGTGTCCTTCCCGAAATTCGACGCTGCCGCCGGCATCTGCGAGGCAGGCTGCTGGCTGGAGCCTGCCGCCACAGGCCGGGGCCTGGTCGGACGTGCGGTACGGCACATCATCGACTGGGCATTCAACGAACGCGGCATCCACCGTGTGCAGTGGGTGGCGTCGCCGAAGAACACACCCAGCATCAACGTCGCCAAGAGGCTCGGCATGACCTTTGAAGGCGTCCTGCGCGAAACCTACCTCTACCGGGGCGTCCGCCACGACGCCGAGGTCTGGTCGGTGCTGGCACCGGAGTGGCAGGGCCTGGGCGGCTGAGCAGTCCTTCGATGTGCCCTTCCATGGGTTCACCGGCATCGCCATGACCGCGGGCTGGGGTGAGGGAAACAGGTGGATGTTAAGTCCGTTTCTGGTAGCGGCCTCGTCCGGGTTGGGTGGGGAAGCCTTGGCGGGTGAGGCGTCCGAGGCTCCAGACGCATCCCGCACCGTTCGGCGGCCTGGTCGAGCAGGGCGGTGAGGGCGGCGTTGTCGTGGGCGGAGGCGGCCAGGACGACGACGCCGATGATCAGCCCCATGACGTCGGCAGCCAGTCCCCGCTTGCGGCCCGACACCTTCTTGTTCGCGTCCAGTCCCGTCGTGGTCTTCGGACCACCGGCGGCCGCTCGGACGGACTGGGTGTCGATGATCACGGGGGACGGGTCCTCTCATCGGCGGGCCCTCTCCCTCACCTGGCAGCGCAGGAGTTCCTGGATCCGCTGGTCGAGCCCGTCCTGGCGCCACAGGCCGAAGTAATAGGACACCGCCGACCAGGACGGCAGGTCACGGGACAGGTAGCGCCACTGACAGCCCGTCCGGTTCTGGTAGAAGGCCGCGTTCACGATCTCCCGCAGATCACAGGACCCCGGATCCCCGGTCGCCGATCGCGCCACCCGGTCCTGCTTCCAGGCCTTGATCATCGGCTCGATCAACGCCCACTGCTGGTCCGACAAGTCGCTCGGATACGCCCGCCTGTCCATGTGCCACAGAACATCACCCGAACCCCGACTGGCACGCCAGTACGACCGACGTTCACAGGAACCAGCGACCACGAGCCGAGAGAAGAGGACTTAACGTCCACTCACGGTCGGTCGTGTCCGTCTGCTGCGTCGACTGTCGTCCTGGCCTGCTTGCGGTAGGCGCCCGGCGGGGTCCCGAAGTGTCGTTTGAAGGCTTTGGCGAAGGCGAACTCCGATGTGTAGCCCGTGTGCTGTGCGATGGTGCTGAGCGGGGTGGGCGACTGGTGCAGCAGCCGGGCCGCGGTGGCCATCCGCCAGTTGGTCAGGTAGGTCAGTGGCGGCTCGCCGACCACCGAGGCGAAGCGGCGGGCGAACGCCGCGCGGGACAGTCCGGCGCGGGTGCCCAGGGACTCGACGGTCCAGGGGTGGCCGGGGTCGTCGTGGATCGCCTTCAGGGCCGGGGCGACTGCCGGGTCGGTCAGCGCGGCCGCCCAACCCCCGGTCCGCACCTTGGGTAGGTCGGCGTACCACGACCGGAGGATGTACAGCAGCAGCAGATCGATGAGCGCCGTGACGACCGCGTCCGAGCCCGGCTGGGGCGCGTGGAACTCGGCGCACAGCTGGTCGACGGCCGAGCGCAGGACCGGGTGGCGGCCGGGGACCGCGGGGAGGTGGATGACCTCCGGTAGGTCGCTGAACAGCGGATGCGGGCGGTCGACGTCGATCGCGTACGCGCCGCACACCAGCACCGTGCGCGGCCCCGGTCCGTCCACGGTGACCTGGCCGATCGGCGAGGACCGGTCCACGCGCTCCGGTGCGAAGTCCACCGGATCGCGGTCCGGCACGTCGCACAGGGTGTGTCCGCTGCCGCGTCGCAGGAACACGATGTCGCCGGGGCCGAGCGCGAGCGGTCGGCCGTGCGGTGGCAGCAGGTGGCAGTGCCCTTCCACGACCACGTGGAATCCGGCTCCTGAGACGGGCTGGAACGTCAGGGCCCACGGGGCGTGCGCGTCGGTGCGGGTCACCATCGGGCGTCCCGTGCGCAGGACTTCGAGGGTGTCGCTCAGGATGTCCATGGCACCACGGTAGCGCCTGCACGGCGAGACGATATGACAGGGAATCGAGACTATCAGTCATTCACCGTCTCGATGCGGGGCCGTACGTTCGTGCCGTGGCGGTGCCGAGCCCCGGCGCCGCGTCGACGAAGGAGCGGATCCCATGTCACTGGCCGGCAAGAAGATCGTGGTCATCGGTGGAACCTCCGGCATCGGCTTCGCGGTAGCCCGACAGGCCGCGGCGGTCGGCGCGGACGTCGTGGTCGCCTCCAGCAACCAGGACCGCGTGGACGCCGCGGTGAAGCGGTTGGGCGCGTCGGCCGAGGGCCGCCGCCTGGACGTCGCCGACGGCGGCGCCATCGCCGGGTTCTTCGAGCAGGTCGGGGAGTTCGACCACCTCGTCTACACCGCGGGCGAGTCCCTGCTGATCAAGCCGTTGGTCGACACCACCCCGCAGGAGGCCAGGGCCGTCTTCGAGCGCCGGTTCTGGGGCGCGTTCCTCTCCGCCAAGTACGCTGCACCGCGACTGCGCGAGGGCGGCTCGATCACTTTCAGCTCCGGCGTCCTCGCGATCCGCCCCCTGTCCGGAACCGCGCTCGCGGCAGGTATCACCGGCGGCATCGAGGCCCTGACCCGGGCACTGGCCGTCGAACTCGCCCCGCTGCGCGTCAACGTGATCCAGCCCGGCGTGATCCGCACCGAGCTGTGGGACGGCAGTGTCCCGGACCCGGAGGCTTTCCTCCAGGACGCCGGGTCCGAGCTGCTCACACGGCGTGTCGGCACTGCCGAGGAAGCCGCGTCGGCCTATCTCTTCGTCCTGGCCAACGCCTACGTCACCGGCACCACGCTCGCGATAGACGGCGGCGCGGCACTGGTGTGACACAGGCGCCACCGCCACCGGGCTTCGGCACGTCGCGGCCACTACAGGCGGCGGATCTTCCCCCTCCGGCGGGCAGATCGCGACGTCACACCGAAGTACCGAAGAGTGCCCCGGAATCGAGGAACCCCGCGGCGAAGGTGAGACGGAGCCGGCGTGCCCAGCGCGCCGGCTCCGCCGCACGGTGGCGCCTACGGCTTGTCCAACCGCAGGTGCCACCACGACCGACGGGGCGGGTCGAACCACCCGCTGCACAGCCGCTCGGACGCGTGCGGATCCGGCAGCGTACGTCGCTCGAACTCCGCGTCGAGCCTGGCCACGACCCGGCTCAGTTCCCGGCGGGCGCTCGTCGGCAGCGCCTCGATCACGGCCTGCAACTCGTCCCGACCAGTGACGACGTCGCAGCACGGGCAGTCCGTCCGTCGCACGTAGAGCCACCGACCGGGCCGGCGCAGAAACCTCTCGTACAGGCCGAGCGCATCGCTCACCTGGCCGGGCCGGAACCGCTGCGCCTCCAGACGTCTGACGGCGGCCTGCGCACCTCGCCGCAGGCCCGGAACCCGGCTGAACCGTCGGGACGGGCCCCGAGTGGACCGCGTCTGGGCGCGCAGGGCGCCCGGCGACCTACGCGCCATCGCCCCTGGGGAGAATCGTCATCGTCATGGATGCGATCCTGCCAGGCACCGGCCGGGGCCGCCGCTGAATATTGACCGTGGTCGGCCCCGCGGGGCCGTGACAGCACGGGATCCCGGACCTCGTTCCGCAGCACCCGAACCTCTCGTCTAGCTTTGCCCCATGCCCGCCGCAGGGCGGAGGGCGCGAAGACTGGAGGGACCCGTGCGGGACGGCTTTACCGAGGGGTTCTTCACGCGGATGGCGCACGACACGCATCCGGTGGACCTGATGTGCCGCTACCTGCTGCACGGCTCGGTCGACCGGATCCCCGGCCTGCTGGTCGATCGGGAGACGCTGTCGTTCGAGCACCTGCGTGCGCACGTCCGTGACGCGGACCGCTGGAACCACGACGACGCGGACACGTTCTCCCTGTGCATCAGGAGGAAGGTCCGCGGGCGGCTGTACGGCCTGGAGTTCAGGATCTACTTCGTCGCCGGTGAGCCCTATGCCGACGCGGTGATCCCGTTCGGCGCGGCTGTCGACCTGCCCCGGTTCCTGCACCACTTCCGTGAGCACTACGCCTCGTCGGGTGCGCCGGGCGACTGGGCCTTCGACGTGTACACCGACGTGCGTGATCTCCGGGAGAGCGTCGTGCTGTTCGGCAACGAGCGCGAGGTGTGGTTCCAGGTCAACCGCGGCCCGGTGGTGGCCGGCCGGTCCAGGTTGATTCCCTGGAGCCGGCACCGGCTGGTGACCGGCCGCCTGCAGGGCAACCTGTTCGGGGCGAACACCGGTGCGCTGAACGCGGGGAACGTGGTGTTCCCCGACCGTCATGACGTCGTCGAGGGCACCTCGGCCGAGGCGCGGGCGTACCGGCGGTACGTGGCCGGGCTGCACAGTCCTCTTCCGCTGCGGGTGGGACGGCCGGTCCGCCCCGAGTTCGGCACGAGGACGAGGACGAGGACGTGACGGCGGTCCGCGGGCTGATCGGTGCCGGGTCAGGCGACCACCGGTGTGGTGGCCGGGCACCACACGGCCCGGACCACGCGCTGGCCGCCTACTTGGGCCGGGGCGGACGCTCCGGCGCCGCTGCAGCCCGACCGCCCCATCGCCCGGCACGGGCATGACGTCCCCGGCGCTGCCGGTCGCTACCCGAAGCGACCGTGCCCTTCGGCGCGAAGCTGGTTGCGGGTGCGCATCAGGATCCGGCCGAGCATGTTCCTGCCGGTCCCGGTCCTTCCGCGGCCCCAGTAGTGGTCGGTGCCGGTGTCCTCGACGATCTCCTCGTCGGCGGTGGACAGCAGGATGCCGCGGATGTCCGCATGTGCCCGGAACTTGGCCGCCACAGCACGTCGCATCACGTCGTCCTTGACACGCTCCCAGTCCCGCCGCAGCGGTTTGGACGGGTCACGTCCCAACTCGGCGGCACGCAGCGGCGTGCGGGCTCGACGGATGAGGTCGGCATGGCGGGTGCCGATGAACTTCTGGGCCTGGAAGTAGTGTTCCGAGGTCGGCCACAGGTGCCCGTCGAGTTCCAGGCCGTGCGCAGAGAAGTTGGAGAAGCAGCCGTAAGGGACTTCGTCCGCGCCGTAGAAGTAGATCGTCATCCAGGCCTCGTCGCAGTTGCGGGAACCCGCACGGTCTCAGGCGCCGGGCCGCACCCGCAACCGGTTTCGCCCGCACCTCACCGCCTTCGACTCATCCGCCGCTTCGGGTGTCGGCCCTGCCACCCCGGCGGACGTTCGGACGTTGCCGGTCACGGCATCAGAGGGAACGCGCGCTGGACGCGTCCCCGCCGTCACAGGTGCCACTGCGGGCCTTCATGGCGGCGAGCCGGGCCGACCACTCCCGTTCGGCGGCGACGAGGCCGTGCTCCAGCGTCTCGACGAACGACGTCCGGCTCACCGATACGACCGCTGACGCCTGCGGACCGTCGTCACCGTGCACCCGACAGGCGAGGTGGAGCCGGTCCCCGTCGGGGAAGGCGAACGCCAGCACGCCATCGGTGCACTCGCCCCAATCCAGGAACCGGCACCTCGCGAACTCCGCCCCGGCCTCGGCTGCCGTTCCCGTACCGGCGTCGTCGCGCATCCAGTCCTCGGCAAGGCGGAACGCCTCGAACGGCGTGACGAAGCCCACCGGCGGCGCGGTCGGCGTGCGGAAGCGGCCGAGTTCGTCCGTGAGCTTCTTGACCAACAGCGGCGGGTAGAACGCGTTGTCCCACGTGTTCACATGGAGTCCGCCGACGAAGACGTCGACGCACAGCAGCCCCGGGTCCCGGTCGACGTGGAACTCCAAACCGAATCCGGCCCGCGACCCCACCACCACGACGACCCTCCCCAGCACCGGCGCCACGCCTGTCTCGACCAGACCCTACCGATCCGCTCGCGATACGCCGACGAGTCGAGCAGCACACCGAGTGCACCGAGTACGAGGCAACAGCGTTCCGGCCGCCACGCCCGGCACGCCGCCACTACTCGGCCTTGCTAAGTACCGGTAGTCAGCGTTACGGTGTACCAGTACTCAGCAACACTGAATACCTCAGGGGGGAGGGTGTTTCGATGGCCAAGCTGCTGACGGAGATGCTCAAGGGCACGCTGGAGGGCATCGTCCTCGCGTCCTTGGCCGGCCGGTCCGCGTACGGCTACGAGATCACTGCGCGACTGCGGGAGGAGGGATTCTCCGACCTCGCCGAGGGGACGGTCTACGCGCTGCTCGTCCGCATGGAGAAGCGCGCCCTCGTCGACGTGGAGAAGGTCCCGTCCGAGAAGGGGCCGCCCCGCAAGGTGTACTCCCTCAACGCGCAGGGCCGCGAGTACCTCGAAGAGTTCTGGAGGACCTGGAGCTTCCTCACGGAACGACTGGAACAGCTCCGCGAAGGGGGCGACCAACCATGACCGACCGCGAGAAGCCCGGCATCCTCTCGAAGGTGATCGGGCCGAAGCTGGCCTGGCGGGCCTACAGGGCGCGCGCGAAGCAGCTGCCGGCCGGCTACCGCGACGCCGTCGAGGCGGTCGAGCGGCACCTGATGCACTTCGTGCCGACCGACGCCGCCGACAGTGCGGCGATGTTCGAGGACCTCGCCGACCTGTTCGAGCAGGCCGCGGCGGACGGAACGCCGATCCGCGCGATCGTCGGCGAGGACCCGGTGGAGTTCGTCGAGGCGTTCGCCCAGAACTACTCGGACGGCGGCTACGTCCCCGCCCGCGCCCGCAAGCGGCTGGCCGACGACATCGCGCGCGCCGCCGGGGAGGGCCCCGCAAGGTCCGCCGAACCGGCCTGACCGTGACACCGCGCCGGCGCTCATGGCTGCGGCCATGGGCGCCGCGGCCCCACCCACGAACCCCGTGCACCGGACGACGCCTGTACAGCCCCCGCACACCGGAGGAGACCCACCATGGCACCACGCACGAACGGCCTCGACGCAGCAGGGCTGCGCCGACTGCGCGACGTCCTGACCCGGCACGTCGAGTCCGGGCGGATCCCCGGACTCGTCGCCCTGGTCGGCCTCGGCGAGGAGACCCATGTCGAAGCGATCGGGACGATGCGCCACGACGGCGGGTTACCGATGCGTCGCGACACCATCTTCCGCATGGCCTCGACGACCAAGCCGGTCGCCGTTGCCGCGACGATGGTCCTGCTGGACGAGTGCCGGCTGCGGCTGGACGACCCGGTCGACCCGTGGCTGCCCGAACTCGCCGACCGGCAGGTGCTCAGGCGCGCCGACGGCCCGCTGGACGACACCGTGCCCGCCCGGCGTCCGATCACCGTACGGGACCTGCTCACCTCCACGTTCGGGCTCGGGCTGGACATGACCGCCCGGACCTCCCCGATGATGGGCGCGTTCTTCGAGCGCGGGGTCTACGGCCTGGACTGGCTCCTGCCGGCACCCGAACCGGACGAGTGGATGCGCCGCCTCGGCACGCTCCCGCTGATGTACCAGCCGGGCGAGCGCTGGCTGTACAACGTGAGCGACGACGTGCTCGGGGTGCTCGTCGCCCGGGTCAGCGGCCGGCCGTTCGAGACGTTCCTCCGCGAGCGGATCTTCGAGCCGCTGGGCATGAAGGACACCGGCTTCCACGTGCCCGCCGGAAAGATCGACCGGCTGCCGCCCCTGTACGCCCCCGATCCGCAGACCGGGGAGTTCACCGTCGCCGACGCCTCCGAAGGCGGTCACCACAGCCGGCCCCCGGCGTTCGCGTCGGGCGGTGGCGGACTCGACTCGACCGTCGACGACTACCACGCCTACTTCCGGATGCTGCTCGACCACGGGATGCACGGCACCGAGCGGATCCTGTCCCGGCCCGCGGTCGAGCTGATGACCACCAACCGCCTCCCGCCCGCGCAGCGCGCCACCCTGGAGGCCTGGGCCCGCAGCATCGTCCACCTGTCGCACGGCCAGGGGCAGCACGGCGGTTGGGGCTTCGGGATGGCGGTGCGCACCTACCGCGGCGACTTCGCGCCCGTCGGCCAGTTCGGCTGGGACGGCGGCACCGGCACCACCGCCTACGCCGACCCGGGCAACGGGCTCGTCGGCCTCCTGCTCACCCAGACCGGCATGTCCACCCCGGACTCCGCGCGGGCCATCCACGACTTCTGGACCACGCTCTACCAGGCGATCGACCACTGAACCGGCCCGCCGAGGCCGGGGCGGGAGACGCCGACACCGGTGCCGGAGACGACGACGCCGGCGGGCTCGGGAGCGTCATGCCGGGTGTTCGGCGCACAGGCAGCCGACCCCCTTCTCGATCCACTCCCGTTGGGCCCACTCCGGGTGCCGTTCGATCAACAACGCCCGCACCTCGGCCACGATCTGGCTCTCGCCCATGGCCGAGCCGCGCCGCCGCCAGGTCTCGTCGCGCAGCTCGCGCAGGTAGTCGCGGACGTCGGCGAGCACCTGCGGGCCGCCGACGGTGCCGTGACCGGGAACCACCGTCCGGTGCCCGTCGGCCGCCAGTCGCTCCATCACGGCCAGCCAGCCGACGCCGGAGACGTCGATGTCGTGCGGCGGGAACCAGGGAAAGATCGCGAACTGCCCGGCCTCGGCCAGGTCGCCGGTGAACAGCACACCCGCGTCAGGTACCTCGATCACCTGGTCACCCCTGGTGTGGCCCCGGCCGGTGGGCCGCAGCCGCACCGTACGGCCGCCGAGGGCCAGGTCGTACCCGTCGTCGTGGACCACCTCGGGGACGGGCACGCGAACGCCGGCGTCGAGGCGGTCGGCGACCGGCCCGCCGAAACCGCGGAACATCTCCAGGTAGCCCGGCCCCCTCGTCCTCAGGTCGTCCGCCTGGGTGCGGTTGGCGAGGTAGGTGGCCCGGCCGTCGAACACGTGCGCACCGAAGGCGTGCTCGGGGTGGAAGTGCGTCGTCGTCAGGTACAGCCGGCGCCCCCCGGCCACCTCGGACGCCAGGGCGAGGACCTGCTCGGCGTTGGCGGTGCCCATGCCCGTGTCGACGACGAGGACGGCCCGACTGCCACCGATGATGCCGATGTTGGGGACCAGTGGGATGCCCCGGTCCGGGATCACCAGCAGGTCGGGGGCGATCTCCTGGGCGCCGGCGACGTGCACGGCAGGATCGGGAAGCAGCGCGAAGTCCATGCTCCGATTCCACCGCCCCGGCAGCCCGGCCGTCCAAGACCGATTCGGCGGATCCCGATACCGCACGGGTATCGTCGCAGCATGGAGCTGCGAACACTGCGCTACTTCGTCGCGGTCGCCGAGGAACTCCACTTCGGCCGCGCCGCCGCCCGGCTGCACATGAGCCAGCCCCCGCTGAGCCGGGCGATCAAGCAGCTGGAGAGCGGCCTCGACGCCACCCTGCTGCACCGCTCTGCCACCGGCGTGACCCTCACCCCCGCCGGAGCGCTGCTGCTGGACGAGGCCCGCGGCCTCCTCGACCGGGCCGACCAGCTCCGCGCCCGCGTGGCCGCGCAAGCAGGCCCTGCGACCCTCACCGTCGGCCTCCTCGGCGACGGCACCGACCTGGGCGCCGTCCGACTCGCCAACGCCTACCGCGAAAGGCACCCCGGCATCGAGGTCCGCATCCGCGACACCGACCTGACCGACCCGACCTGCGGGCTGCGCGCCGGACTGGTCGACATCGCCCTCACCCGCGCCCCGTTCGACGAGACCGGCCTGACCGTGCACGGGCTGCGCGCCGACCCGGTCGGCGCGGTGCTGCGCGCCGACGACCCCCTCGCCCGCCGCGCGCAGCTGGAGCCGGCCGACCTGGCCGGCCGGCGCTGGTTCCGGTTCCCGGACGGCACCGACCCGCTGTGGTGGTCGTACTGGAACGGCGGTGAACTCCGCGAGGGGCCGGTGGTGCGGGCCGTCCACGAATGCCGGCAGGCCGTGCTCTGGAACGGCACGGTCGGCATGACCCCGCTCGGACACGACATGCCCGAGGGGCTGGTCGCGGTGCCGCTGGCCGGCATGGCGCCGAGCCGCGTGGTGGCGGTGTGGAACGAGAACGACCCGAACCCGCTGATCCCCTCGTTCGTCCGCATCGCGACAGCCGCCTACCGCCACTGAACCGGCCCACCGGGGCCGGGGCGGGAGACGACGACGCCGGGGTGCCGATCGGCACCCCGGCGTGTGTCACGTCGAGGGGCGAGGAAAGCGGACGGACTATCGTGGAAGGTGGAGAAGGAAGTCCGTCCATGGCCTCACCCGAGCCCTACGGTAGCAGTCAGCCGGGGATCAGGTCGCGCAGATTTCCCGGGGTGACGACCACGGAGTCCGGGTGCAACCCCTCCGGGCGCTCCAGGCCGATGTACGTGACCGGGCCGTCCGGGACCGCTCCGCCGTCCCACAGCGTGGTGCTCGCGGCGCGCCCGCCCATCAGGTCGGTGAGGTAGCGGACCGTCAGGAACTCGCGCTCGACGATGCCGCGCACGAGCGTCGCCACCGACACCTTGTTCCCCTCGACCTGGTTGGACGTCGGGTCGCCCTTCAGGTAGAGGTGCAGCCACTTGGCGCGCCAGGTGCCGTCGGGTCCGCGCAGGAACGCCAACGGCAGCGCGACCCGGCCCGGGCCGCGCAGCTCCGACTTCATGCGCACGGTGCGCGCCTCGAAGGGGCGGCCCTGCTGATCGCCGTCGCGCAGCATGAACCCGAACAGCGACTCCTCGACGTCGTCGAAGCCCTCCCCCGAGAAGATGTTGACCTGCGGGACGATGAAGGATCCGCGCACGGCGTCCAGGCGCAGGTTGATGAACTCCGAGGCGCCGCGGGCCGCGGAGGTGATGTCCCCGGAGTGCTCGCCCTCGACCTGGGTGAGCGCGGTGTAGGACAGCCAGCAGTCGGTCCGGTAGGAGGCGTCCAGCATCAGCGCCGACAGGTCGAAGTCGGTGTCCTTGCCGGTCTGCTTCCAGTACACGAAGAACCGCAGCAGTTCGCCGTCGACCGGGGAGAGCGAGCCGCGGGGCAGCACGCCGAACCCGGCGGTCGTCGCCCGGCCGCTGAGCGGGAGCGCGACGTCGAGGACGTCCGGGTCGATCAGCAGGTGCCCGGGCTCGGGGAGGCGGCGGCGCACCTCGGCGTCCAGGGCGGCGATCAGGCGCTTGTGCTCGGTCGCCGGCAGCGGCGGGCGGGTGTCGGTGGTGACCCAGGCGCGGCCGAGACGGTTGACGAACACCCGGCGCCCGGTCGGCTCCGCCGACTCCTCCGCCTCCTCCGTCTCCTCCGTCCGGTTCTGGACGTGCTCGCGGACCGACAGCAGGACCCGGCCGGCGACCTGCGGGGCGACCTGCTCGGCCGCGGCCATGACGGCGTCGCGCTCGTCCTCGGTGCGGCACGCTCGCAGCAGACGGTCCAGGGCGCGGAACAGCTTCCCCGGGGCGGCGGTGAGCAGCGTCGCGGCGCCGGTGACGTCGTTCGCGGCGAGCAGTTCCTCGACGCGGCTGTCGAACGACCGGGCCTCCTGCTCGCCCCGGGCGACGGCGAACACCTCGGCGGCGTGCGGCCAACGCGGGTACTCGTGCGGGTGCAGGCGCTCACCAAGGCGCTTGAACGCCTCCCGGTGCGCCGCGACGTCGCCGAGCTTGGCGGGGGAAGCCGCGACCACCGCGTCCAGGCCGGCGAGCAGGGCGCGGCGGACCGGCCGGGGCAGCGAGCGGAACCGGGTCGGTGCCACGAGGGTCACGTCGCCGTCCGACAGTGCGCAGGCCAGGCGGAGCACATCGGTGACGGTGTCGAGCAGGAGGTCGGCGCCGGCGTCGAGGCGGACGAGGTTGACGACCGCGCGGTTCTCCCGCACCGGGATCGCCTCGGGCTGGGGGCCGTGGACGCAGTGCCCGGCGAGTGCGCGGAGGTCCTGGAGGGTCTCCTCGCCGAGCGGCGTCGTACTGCCCGCCAGGGCCAGGTACAGGGCGGTGACCTCGTCGTCCGGGGTGCCGCCGAGGTGCAGGACCGTCAGGCGGTCGCCCGCAGCCGCGATCAGCTCGCCGTGCGCGGCGAGCATCTCGGCGTACGTGTGCCGGTAGTTCCCGTACGTCGGCAGGGTCAGCAGGTCGACCACGCCGGTGCGCAGCTGGGCCAGCGTGCTCGGGCGCGATCCGTCGTCGGCGAGCGCCTCGGCGATGCACCGCATCCAGAAGTCGAACGTGTCGGGCACGTTGGCGGGGAAGTCGATGAAGTAGGTGTTGTGCCGGACGTGGTCGCCGACCATCGTGCGGACGGTGTCCAGGGTGCGTACGGCGGTGTCGACGACCGTCGCCTCGTCCAGCCCCGACAGGTGCTCCAGCAGGTCGGCCGAGAGCTTGAACCCCACGGTCATCAGCGCGGCGTCGAACCGTCGCGCCGCGGCGTCCCCGCCCTGACCGACGCCACCGGTGGGCCCGGCGGGAGCAGGGAGCCGGAGCGTGTGCCGGACGACTGCGGATTCGAGATGCTGGAGCATCCGGACATGCTCCCAGAACCGTCCGACCGACCGCATGCGGGTTTCCGTCCGCAGCCTGCACACACCGGCGCAGGACCGCGGCAGGCGGAGCACCGATTCCCCGAACACCCGGACCGCCGTCAGCCGGGTACCGCCGCGGGCACCTCGGGCAGACGCCGGCACAGTTCGTCGCGCAGGGCCCGGCCCGCGGGACTCGTGGGGCTGGCGGTCCGCCAGGCGAGGGCGATGCGGGCGCGGATCCCGGGGTCGACGACGGTCAGCGTCCGCAGCCGGCCGTCGCGGTCCGGGCCGTCCTCGCCCATCGGCAGCACCGCGACGCCGAGGCCCCGGGCGGCGAGCTGAACCAGCAGGCCGGGCGCCGCCGCCTCGAAGGCCACCCGCGGCCGGAACCCCGCCTGCGCACAGGCCCGTTCGAGCGCCGCGCGGACGCCGGTCCCGCGTGGCAGGCAGATCAGCGGCCGGTCGCACAGTGCGGCCAGCGGGACGCTCCCGCGATCGGCCCGGCCGACGAGCGGGTCGCCGACGAGCGGGTCCTCGGCGGCGACGACGACGGCCAGCGGGGTGTCGATGACCGTTCGGAAGGACAGACCCGGCGGGGGTACTTCGTCAGTCGGACCGAGGAGGGCGAGGTCGAGCTCACCCGCCAGGAGTGCGGCCTGCATGCGCTCCGAGGTGTCCTCGGTGAGTGCGATCTCCAAGGCCGGGTGGGCGTCGTGGAAGTCGGCGAGCAACCCGGCGAGGTCGAAGGCCCGCCCGGTGGCTCCGGAGACCAGCCCGAGCGAGACCCGGCCGCGCAGCAGCCCCGTGAACGCGTCGGCCGTCTGCTGCACCGCGTCCGCGGCGGCCAGCGCCGCCCGTGCGAACGGCAGAACCGCCCGCCCCGTTTCGGTCAGGGTCACCGTGCGGCGCGACCGGTCGAAGAGCGGCTGGCCCAACTCCTTTTCGAGCTGCCGGATCTGGGCGCTCAGTCCGGGCTGGGCCAGGTGCAGACGGGCGGCTGCACGGGTGAAGCCGCCCTCGTCGACGATCGCGACGAAGTAGCGCAGCTGACGGAGTTCCATAACCACCGATGCTAGGTGGCAGCACAATCCTCTATTGGAGTTATGCGCCGACCGCCAGCACGCTTGATCACATGCCGAACGACACGGAGAACGACGCCCTGCGCGGAGACGACCGGGCCGCGATCAGGGCCGCCATCGCCGCCGAACGCCGGGAGCTGGCCGACCTCTTCGACAGCCTGCCGGCCGACGGATGGAACGCGCCCAGCCTGTGCGGGGGATGGCGGGTCCGCGAAGTCGTCGCCCACATGTCGATGGGCTTCCGGCTTTCCCTGCCCGCGACGCTGGGCGAACTGGTGAAGGCCGGCGGGAACCTGCACCGCATGACCGACCGCGTCGCCCGCAGGGACGCCGCCGCCCACGCCCCCGACCGGCTCAGCGCCTTCCTGCGGGACAACGCCCACCACCCGTGGACACCACCGGTCGGCGGATTCGCGGCCGCCCTCGGCCACGACGTCGTCCACGGGCTGGACGTCACCACCGCCCTCGGGCTCGACCGACGGGTCCCCGAGGACCGGCTGCGCATCCTGCTCGCCGGCATCAATCCCCGCGGCCTGAGGTTCTTCGGCGTCGACCTGCGCGGGGTGCGGCTGTGCGCCGACGACCTCGACTGGTCCTACGGCTCCGGCGCCCCCGTCCGCGGCGCCGCCCAGGACCTCCTGCTGCTCGCCTTCGGCCGAAGGCTGCCGCCCGGGCGCCTACGGGGCGAACCGAGCAGCCGCTTCACCGCCGGCTGACGAGCGCACGCAGCCGCCCCCTCCGGCTCGCCACCACAGGTCCGACCGCTTACGGTCCCGATAGGCTCGGCAGGCAACTCGGCGACTGACCTGGAGACTTCATGCCGCTGCCCGCCATACCCGTCCGCCTGACCGGCGAGGGCCTCGTCCTCCGTGAATGGGAGGACGAGGACCTCCCCGTCATGGTCGAGCTGTTCGACGAACCCGACATCGCCGACCGCACCCCGCTCAGCTCGCCGTTCGACCTGGACGCCGCCCGCGCGTACCTGGAGATGATCCGCGGTACGCGCGCCGACGGCCGCCGGCTCCACCTCGCGATCACGACGGACGGCCGCGCGGCCCTCGGCGAGGTGATCCTCGACGCCGCCCACGGCGCCATGGGCTACGGCGTCGGCACCGCGCACCGCGGACAGCGCCTCGCCGCACGGGCCACCCGGCTGATGACCGCGTACGCCCACGAGGTCCTCGAACTGCCCCGGGTGGTCCTGATGATCGAGGCCGACAACGCCCCCAGCATCGCGGTCGCCCGGGCACTCGGCTTCCGTCTCACCGACGACGAGCCGAAGGAGTTCCCCGGCAAGGGCCGCCCCCTCATCCTGCAGACCTGGGCCCACGACCTCGCCGCCCCGCAGCCCTGACCCGTGCGCAGCGGGTCGGCCGGTCCCGGTCCGCCCGGGCCGGCTGCGGCGCCACCGGACCCGGGTCAGCGGGGGGACAGCAGGGCGAGTTCCGAACCGAAGCCCACCAGCAGCCCGCCCTCCGGCGCCGCGCCCAACGCCCCGATCGCGAACGGGAACACGAGTGGCGGTCCGACCTGGCTCCCGTCGGCCACGTCCCACAGCCGGACCGTCCCGTCCGTGCTCCCGGTGACGAGCAGGGTGCGGCCGCCCGCCGTGAGGGAGGTCGTGGCGCAGATCCGGCCGCTCTGGCCGTGGAGGGGCACCGACTGGACGCCCAGTTCCCGCAGGCGGACCGTACCGTCGTCATCCGCGATGACAACCAGAGCGCGACCGTCCACCGCCAGAGTCGCCACCACCGCGCCATCCTCCGTCAGGGGCAGCATCGACCAGTCGTAGGAGGTGTGCTCGGGCCTGACGTCCACCGGATCCGGCGTGCCCAGCACGTCCGCGCCGCCGCCCGTGAAGGGGTTGCCGACGTCCCAGGACCTCGCCGAACCGTCCTGATCGCCGCTGACGACCGTCAGGCGGTCGTCCACCACGGCCACCGCCAGCGCCCAGACCTCCATGAAGTGGCCGCGGACAGGGGCCCCGAGGGCCCCGAGATCCTTGCCGGCGGCCAGGTCCCACACCCGCACCCAACCGTCCTCGCCGCCGGTGACCGCCACCGTGCGGCCGCCGACGACCGCGCTCGCCACCGCCAGGACCCTGCCCTCGTGCCCGCGCAACGGCTCACCGACCGGCTTGCCGGTGGCCAGGTCCCACAACACGACCCCGCCGTCCTGAGCTCCGGTGACGGCCAGCGCCCGGCCGTCCCACACCGCGGCCGTCACCGCGTGTACCGCAGAACCCCGGCCGGTCACGGCGTGACGGAACCGGCACGCCTCCCAGCCGCCGACCCAGTCGACGCCCCACGCGGCGGCGGGCTCCCCGGGCACCGGTACCTCGATGATCCGCGCGGCGAGCTCCGGGGCGTAGCCGCGCGCGGCGGACAGGCCAGCGCCTGCCGGCGCACGGCCACGGAGTGACCGGCGTGCAGTCGAGCCGCAGCGCGGTACGCGCGTGCAGCCTGTCGGGGCTCATCGCGCAGGTCGTCGTGGAGCAGCGGCAGGATCTGGTCCGGATCCGCGTTCACCAGGAACCCGGGGTGCGTCAACCGTTCGTCCGCCGTTGCGGATTCGGCCCAGGGTGCCTCGTACGTCAGATCGTCGTTCATGATCGGCACCCTAGTCGGACCCACCGTCACCAGCCGTCCCGTCCGCAGGCCCCGAAACGGTCATGGCAGTCCCGCTGTGCCGACCCCGCACCGCCCCGTCGGCCGCCGAACCCCGCCCCCCGTGCGTGTCCCCCGCCGTTCGCCCGTGCGCCTCTGGTACGACCGGCGAAGCCGCCCCGAGGACACGCAGCAAGGAGCACGCGACCTGACGCCCCCGCGTCGGAGCGCGTGAGCCGGCCGTGGCCGTCCCCGTCCACGGGGCCGGGCTTCACGGCCACCGAATGCGGATGCTCCCCGCTGTGGCCTCCGTGCTGTCGCGAAGCCCTGCCAGGTACTCGGCTGCGTCGGCGAAGGGGCCACACACCGGTGCCCCGGAAGGCGGCGACACCGTGTCGGGTACGCGGTACGGGGTGTCGTCCTCGGCTGTGGGAGCGATCGGTTCGGCCCGGCTGAGGATCAGCATGTCGGCGACGAGGCACGTGACCTCGCCTTCGCCGTCCCGGCCGATCCAGACCGGGTAGCTGCCGTCACCCATACCGCTCGGGTAGGAGATCAGCGTGCCCCCGGTCGCGGGGTCGGTCCAGGACGGGAACCCGGAGCCGGTCCCTCCGCCGAGGACGGCCGTGTCCTCCTCACGGGCCACGGCGAACGCGTCGAGGACAGCCGCGTCCAGGAAGCATCCGGTGCCGGTGTCCACACCGAAGCCGTAGAACTCGTCGTCGCCCAGCAGCCGGACGTCCTCCCCAGGGCGCAGCGCGAGTTCCCAGCTCGCGGTCGGACGGTCGGGGCGGATCTCCACCTTCGCCGCGGTGATCTCGCCCCACTGCTCCCCGGCCCAGTTCATGCGGGCTATCAGGACGGGGTAGTCGCCCGGCGGGACGGTGACGGTGAAGGGCTCGTCCCGGCCCGCGAGCCCGCGCCCGACCCATCCGGGGTCGGCCGCGATGACCTCTCCGGTGGGCAGACGGAGGGTTCCGGCCACCTCGGGGGCCTGGATCTCGGCGATGCCGTCGTCGTCCCTGAGCCGCGCACCGGCGGTGAACAGGGCCTGCAGGTGGCGCGGGCGGGCGCCGGGGAGCTCGGCCCACGCGGGCCACGGCGCATCCTCCTTGTCGGCCTGCCTCCCGCCGTTGTCGGCGTCGGCGGGCGACACGGTGACGTCCTCGGGATGTTCCAGATAGGCACTCCAGTCGCCGAAGGGCGCCCGGGCCAGGGTCCGGTGCTGGTGCGGGATCTCGGCCGTCGTCTGGAACCGCCCACCGCCACTCGACATCACACTCACGCGTGCACGACGGACCGGATCGATGTCCGCGTCGAAGCCGGGGGCCTCACTCGGCTCCGCGGCTGCCGCGGCGGGCTCCGCGAACTCGCGGAAGCGACGCAGGTGCAGGCGGTCCTGCCACAGCTCGACGTACCGGTACTCCCGCTCGACACCGCCCGACTCCCCGACGACGAGGACGTCCAGCACACCCCGGGCCGCGCACGACCTCACCACCGTCCGCACCGGCCCTCCGGGCTCCCGCAGCTCCACCACGTACGGTGCGCCGTCCTCGTCCCGCCGGCGCGCCCCGGCCATCGGCAACGGGTGCACGAGCCGCCCCGTCGCCGCGTCCCAGTCGACCCCGTAGCGGGCCTCCACCACAGCCTTCCCGGACATCGGCCCGACCCCTTCCCCACGCAGCCCGATCATGCGAGGCGACTGTACCGAGCCCCGCCGACACCGCCGGTGCGGGAACTCAGCCGCCGACCGCCTCGGACTGCGCGCCGACGCCGGCCTCCCACCGGTCCACGAGCCGCTCCACGTGCCCGATCCGAGCCAGCCCCGGGCAGAACCGCTGCGCATCATCCAGCGCGCTCCGTGCCTCGGTGAACCGACCCACGGCGCCGAGGGCAGCGGCCAGCGAGCATGCGCCCTCGGCACGCCAGAACCGGGAGGTCTGCGTGCCGTGCTGCCTACGGGCAATCGCCACGGCGTCGTCGAGCCGGCCCTCGAACCGCGCGAAGTCGACCGCGGCCGGGACGCCGCACAGCACGACGTCCGCCGGTTCCTTGAACGCGCCCAGCGCCGCCGTCAACCGTTCCGCCCCGAGGTCGGGCGACAGCTCGCCGGAGTCGACTGCGCCCACGATCGCGGCGCTGATGGCCAGGTTGTAATCCGCCGTCACGCTGGACGGCCCCGCAGCCGCCAGCGCCGTACGACCGTGCTGTTCAGCCTCCTCGTACCGGCCCTCGGCCAGGGCGAGCACGGCGAGGTCCAGCTCCGGCCTGTCCTCGGACGTCAGATCCGGGACCGCGGCGCGCAGGTCGTCGATCCGGCCCGTCAGCACGGCGCCGGCCGCCCGGAGGTTGGCGGCGGAGGAGAGCGGGAGAGCGGACGGTCGGAACGGCGCCACCAGGAGGATCCAGCCGGTGCCGAGCGGGCCTCGGAGTGTGGACAGGATCCGCCAAGCCGTGGCGCCCAGGATGGTCAGCCCCATCGTGAACGTCGAACTGCTGCCCAGCAGCCACCCGCCGAGAGCCACCTGAAGCGCGGCGGACAGGGCCGTGCCGAGCCAGATCCGCAGCCTCGCCAACGGTGCCTGAACGGTGTACCAGGTGACCAGGGGCAGGCCAGGCAGAGCCCTCAGCTCGACAAGTGCCCCGCCGACGACGCCCTCGGCGATGATCCGGCCGATCCCCAGGCGAACGAGGGCGATCCGCTTGCTCTGCAGCCGGGCGGTGGCAAGCGTCCAGACGTCCCCGAGCAGCCTCGATGTGAGGAGACCTGCAAAACCGATAAGCATGAGCCGGCCCGCATCGGCGCCCGCCATGTGCACCAGCACGGCCACGGACGCGACCGCGAGGCCGACCCAGAGAAGATGTTTCGTCACAGCCGGTCAGCTTCCGGCATCGGCCCGCCCGAGGGAAGAGCCCGTGACGCACCTGTGATCTTGAGTTTCCGCAGGTGAACGCGGGTGAACGCCTGTCGAGGCGGATGGCGTCAGTCGAGCCAGAGCAGCACGGCGTCACCGGCCGTGGCCGCGGCGCGGAGGTAGGTCGTCAGGCCGGCGAACGCATCGCGGGCCCATTCCAGCGAGGCGGGCGAGTCCCAGATGTTCGGGTAGGTCTCGGCGGCGGCGAGTTCCTCGTATCCGACTCCCCGGATCAGCTCGTCGTACGACGTCCCCTCCAGGGCGTCGGCGGCGAGGCGCACCTGGTCGGTGGTCAGGTAGCGCGGCGGGCCGTAGCCCCAGTCCTCGTCGAAGGGTTCGCCGCCGTGCACGAGGTCGACGGGGAACGCCGCGCGCCGCAGCAGGAAGCCCAGCAGGTCCCAGGTCCCGTCGATGCAGAGGTGGCGCGCCTCGGCGGGCGCCGGCTCGTCGCCCTCCTCGGCGTCCTGGATCTCCTCGGCGCGCTCCAGGGACCATTCGGGGTCGTCGATCGCCCGGGCCAGCTCTTCGGGGGTGACACGCAGGTACTCGCCGTTCATGCTCGTGCGCGGCAGCCTAGACGGCGGCCCCACAGCGCTTCGTCGGCTACGCACCGATCCTCGACGCCGGCGGGATCCATCGGTGCCTGTCGCGCGGACGGCTGAGCGTCCAGGACGTTCAGAGCAATGATGGAAGAAGCCCGGTGCACTGGGCACCGGGCCTGCCCCGCCGTTGACAGGAGGGGAGCGTCATGGCGTCACCCACCGCGAAACGGAGCTCCGCCACCGCACCGGTCTCCGTCCATCCGCTCGTCGAGAACGAGCTCAACTCGGCCGACCAGGTCATGCGGCTGGCCTTCGGCACCTTCCTCGGCTTCCCCGAGCCCGAGACCACCTTCGCCGGCACCGACTACGTCCGCCCCCGGTGGGCCGCCGACCCGGCCGCGGCCTTCGCCGCGAGCGCGGACGGCGAGCTGGTCGGCTCGAACTTCGCCACGAACTGGGGCAGTGTCGCCTTCTTCGGCCCGCTGACCGTGCGGCCGGACTGGTGGGACCAGGGCATCGGGCGGCAGCTGATGGCCCCCGTGATGGACTGCTTCGACCGCTGGGGGAGCCGACACCTGGGCCTGTTCACCTTCGCGCAGAGCCCCAAGCACATCGAGCTGTACCGCAGCTACGGCTTCTGGCCGCGCTTCCTCACCGCGATCATGCGCCGGCCGGCCGGGCCGGTGGGCGGCGACCGTGACTGGACGGCGCTGTCGGCAGTGCCGGTCGAGGAGCGTGACGCGCGCCTTGCCGACTGCCGGGCGCTGACCGAGCGGGTGTACGAGGGGCTCGATCTCACCCATGAGATCACCTCCCTGGACGCCCAGGGGCTGGGCGACACCGTCCTGCTGCCCGGCGAGGGCGGACTGGACGGTTTGGCCGTCTGCCACACCGGCGTCGGTTCGGAGGCCGGTCCCGAGACCTGCTTCATCAAGGTCGGCGCCGCCCGGCCTGGGACGGGAGCCGCCGAGCGGTTCGATCGGCTCCTGGACGCCTGCGAGCAGTTGGCCGTCGACCGCGGGCTGCCCCAGGTCGACGCCGGGGTCAACCTCGGCCGCCCCGAGGCCTACGGCCGGATGATCGACCGCGGCTTCCGGACCTGGCTGCAGGGTGTGACCATGCACAGGCCCAACGAGTCCGGCTACAGCCACCCGGGGTCGTACGTCCTGGACGACTGGCGCTGAGGGCGCCGGAGCACGCTCCCGGGGTGCACCAGCGGCTCGGCAACCCGGACCGCTCCCGGATGGGTGAAGATCCGTGCACCCACGATGCGCCGCGCCACGGAGCGGCGTCCGGCCGTGGCGCCGGACACCGTGCGGGATGTGAGAGGGTCGTGCCGCTTTCGAACCATCCAGGGAGGGACGAGCGGATGACCCGCCTCGAACGCTGGGAGCGCCGTACCCAGGCCCCGCTGATCGTGCTGTCGGTGCTCTTCGCGGTCGCCTACGCCGTGCCGATCCTCGCTCCGGGGGCCGATCCGCGGGTCCTGCGGGCGGCGGGCTGGGCGGAGTGGGCGGTGTGGGCCGCCTTCACCGGTGACTACCTCGGGCGGCTGGTGCTCGCCGAGGAACGCTGGCGGTTCGTCCGCTCGCACCCGTTCTCGCTGCTCGCCGTGCTGCTGCCGCTGGTCCAGCCGCTGCGGCTGCTGCGACTGGTGTCCACCCTGCTGCTGGCCGGCCAGCGGGTGCGGATGGCCGCGCAGGTCCGGCTGACCACCTACGTGGTCGGGGCGGTCGCGGGGCTGCTGGTGTTCGGGTCGCTGGCGGTGCTGGAGATTGAGCGCTCCTCCCCCACGGCCAACATCCGCACGCTCGACGACGCGCTGTGGTGGTCGTTCACCACGATGACGACGGTCGGGTACGGCGACCACACCCCGACCACCGGGCTCGGCCGCCTGCTCGCCGTCGGTCTGATGCTCTCCGGCATCGCCCTGCTGGGTGTGGTGACGGCCAACATCGCCGCCTGGTTCATCGCCCGTTCCGAGGCCGAGGAGCGCTTCGAACACCTCAACCACCAGGCGATCCTCGAACTCACCGCCGAGGTGCGCGAGCTGCGCCGGCAGGTGGCCGAGCTGTCCGCCGCCAAGGAATCGGTCCCGGCGGAACCGGAGCCCGCCGCAGCCACGACCTGAACCGGCCGAGAACCGGCGGGCCGGCACCGAACCGCCACACGTCCCGGCAGCCGGACACCCCGCGTGAGATGCCCCACAGCAGCCGCCCCGGGACGGCCCTGCCCCGACCGGAGCCGGCGCCGGACCCGCAGCATTTCCGCAGGTCAGAGCCGTTCAGCCGACCAACAAACGGGCCGACCACGCACCGGGGTCCGCACCCCCGCCCTACCGCATCGCGCGGGCCCTCTGATAGACGTGGCAGGGACTGTTCGACTGCGTCGGAAGCTCCACCATGAACCAGCACCCCCAGCCTGACCAGCACTCCCAGCCCGACCTCGTCGGCTTCACCATCGACCTCACCGCCGAGGAGGCCCGGCGGCGGGCCGAGGTCATGGCCGCGCTCGGACCCGACTGGGACCCGGTGGCGGTCCTGCAGGAGGAGGAGGCCGCGTACGCGCTCCTCTACTCGGGCCTGGACGCCGAGCAGCAGCGGATCCACGACCAACTGGTCGCAGCGGGCGTGCTGCCCGGACGGCCCGACAAGGAGGACGGTCGTGCGACTTCCGATTGATCCCCACGCCGACCGCTCCCGCCGGGCCTGGGTGGCCTGCCCGGGGTGCGACGACGCGCGGGGCTGCGCGACGTGCACCGACCGGCGCAACTGTTCCGAGCACTGGCGCTACCTGATCGCCAACAAGGGGCCGAAGGTCCATCTGCAGTGCCCCAACTGCACCCACACCTGGACCCTCGACACCTCCCGCAGGGCCGCTCCGAAGCACTGACGGCCCACCGCAGGGCACCCGTCGGCCGTCAGCAGATCCGCGGCAGCTGCTCCCCGAGCGGCATGTCGACCACGCGGGTCCCGCCGAGGCCGGTGCGGGCGACGACCATGCCCGGGTGCTCCTGGACCGCCTCGCCGATCACCGTGGCGCCCGCCCCGAGCGGGTGCGCACGCGTGGCGGCCAGGACGGCGTCGGCCGACTCCCGCGGGACGAAGGCGACGAGCTTGCCCTCGTTGGCCACGTACATCGGGTCGAGTCCGAGCACCGCGCAGGCGTTGGCGACGGGGTCCGGGACGGGGACGGCCCGTTCCCGGATGACGACGCCGGTGCCGGAGGCGGCTGCGATCTCGTTGAGCGAGGCGGCCAGGCCCCCGCGGGTGGGGTCGCGCAGCACGTGGAGGTCGGGGGTGACGGCCAGCATGGCTTCGACGAGCCCGCCGAGCGCGGCGCAGTCGCTCTCGATCTCTACGCCGAACTCCAGCCCTTCGCGCACGCTCATGATCGCGACGCCGTGCAGCCCGATGGGGCCGCTGACGATCACCACGTCGCCGGGGACGACCCGCTGGGGGCGCAGGTCCACCCCCTCGGGGATCACCCCGATCCCGGAGGTGTTGACGTAGACGCCGTCGCCGTGGCCGGATTCCACGACCTTGGTGTCCCCGGTGACCACCTGCACGCCGGCGGCGCGCGCGGCGGCTCCGAGGTCGTTGGCGACCCGGGTCACGACGTCGGTCTCGACACCCTCCTCCAGGATGAAGCCGCAGGAGAGGTAGGCCGCTCGGGCCCCGCTCATGGCGAGGTCGTTCACCGTGCCGTTGACGGCCAGGTGACCGATGCTGCCGCCGGGGAAGAACAGCGGGCGGACCACGAACGAGTCGGTGGAGAAGGCGATCCTGGCCCCGCCGAGGCGGACGGCGGCCGCGTCGGTGGTGACCGAGAGCTCCGGTCCGCCGAAGGCGGGGGCGAAGATCTGCTCGACCAGTTCGGCGGACATCGCGCCGCCCCCGCCATGGCCCATCACGACCCGGGAGCGGTCGGCGAGCGGAGCCGGGCAGGTCCAAGCCAGCATGTCGGGGGTCGCGTCGATGCGGAGGGTGTCGGACAACGGGGTGGTGCGCGTGGTGTCAGACAACGGGGCTGCCCTCCAGGGGCCGGGACTGCCGGGACGGGGTGCCGCGGTCGAGCCGCCGGTAGAGGTAGTAGGCGGCGCAGGCGCCCTCGCTGGAGACCATCGTGGCGCCCAGCGGGGAGCGCGGGGTGCAGGTGGTGCCGAACGCCTCGCACTCGTGGGGCTTGAGCAGGCCCTGGAGGACCTCGCCGCTTCGGCACTCCGCCGGTTCGCGGGTGTCGATCCCCTCGACCCGGAAGCGGCTCTCGGCGTCGAATTCGCGGTAGCGCTCGGACAGCCGCCAGCCGCTGTCGGGGATGACGCCGATGCCGCGCCAGGCCCGGTCGGTGACCTCGAAGACGTCGTCGAGCATCGCCCGGGCGGCCGGGTTGCCCTCGTCCCGGACGGCCCGCCGGTAGGCGTTCTCGACGGTGTGCTCGCCGCGCTCCAGTTGGCGGACGGTGCGGCGCACCCCTTCGAGGATGTCCAGCGGTTCGAAGCCGGTGACCACGATCGGCACCCGGTAGCGGGCCGCGAGTTCGGGGTACTCCTCGGTGCCCATCACGCTGCACACGTGGCCGGCGGCCAGGAACCCCTGGACGCGGCACTCCGGGGAGCGCATGATCGCCTCGATGGCGGGGGGCACCCGGACGTGCGAGACGAGCAGGCTGAAGTTTCGCAGGCCCAGCCGGCGCGCCTGGTGGACCGTCATCGCGTTGGGCGGGGCGGTGGTCTCGAAGCCGATGCCGAAGAACACCACCTCGCGGTCGGGGTTCTGTTCGGCGATCCGCAGGGCGTCGAGCGGCGAGTAGACGACCCGGACGTCGCCGCCCTGTCCGCGTACCTGGAAGAGGTCCCGGCCGGTGCCGGGGACGCGCAGCATGTCGCCGAAGGAGCAGAAGATCACGCCGCGGCGGGAGGCGATCTCCAGGGCCTTGTCGATGACCTCCAGCGGGGTGACGCACACCGGGCAGCCCGGCCCGTGGATCAACTCGATCTGCTCCGGGAGGAGTTGGTCGATCCCGTGCCGGATGATGCTGTGCGTCTGGCCGCCGCAGACCTCCATCAGCGCCCAGGGCCGGGTGACCGTGGCATGGATCTCGTCGAGCAGCCGGCGGGCCAGCGCGGGGTCCTGGAACTCGTCGATGTACTTCACCGCTGCACCTCCCCGGCGGAGCCGTCCCGGGCCGGGCGCTCGCCCTCCGGGGCCTCGGCGACCGGTTCCCACGGGTCGCCGAACTCCTCCTGGAGCATGCCGAGGGTCTCGAACAGCTCCAGCGTCTTCCTGGCCGACTCCTCGTCCAGGCGTTGCAGGGCGAACCCGACGTGGACGATGGCGTACTCCCCGACCTGCAGGTCCGGCAGGTACTCCAGGCAGACCTCCTTGACCACGCCGCCGAAGTCGACGGTGGCCATCCGGGTGCCGTCCCGGTCCTCGACGTCGAGCACCCTTCCGGGTACCGCCAAGCACATGTGCCTCTCCTCGGTCTCAGGGTCTTGGTGCGATCTCAGGGTCTTGGTGCGATCTCAGGGTCGCGCTGCGGGACTCAAGGTCTTGGTGCCGCGCCGGGGGCCGCCCCGGCCGCGACCCGGGCCGCCACGACGAGCTGGCCGAGGGCCAGGCCGCCGTCGTTCGGCGGGATCCGGTGGTGGCGCAGCACGGTGAACCCGTCCCGGTCCAGTGCGCGGGCGCAGGCCGAGGACAGCACGGTGTTGGCGAACACTCCCCCGGTCAGGGCGACGGTCTGCACGCCGTACCGGTCGCGGGCGGCGGTGCAGACGGTGTGGACCAGGCGTGCGACGGCGCCGTGGAAGCGGGCCGCGACGGCGGCCGCGGGTGTTCCGGCGCGTACGTCGTCGGCCGCCGCGGCGAGCAGCGGCGCGGGGTCGGCGGTGTGCGGGCCGCCGGTGGTCGGGGTGGTGAGGCGGAAGGCGTAGCGCTCGTCGCCGTCCAGGTCGCCGGGTGCGCGCAGGGCCGCGCCCTCCAGTTCGATCGCGGCCTGGGCCTCGTAGGTGGTGTGGTGGCGGATTCCGGCGAGGGAGGAGACGGCGTCGAACAGCCGGCCCATGCTGGAGGTCGGGGCGCAGTTCAGTCCCCGCTCCAACTGTCGTCGGATCAGCGGGAGTTCGGTGGGCGGGCAGGCGCGTACGCAGGGCAGCGCGGGGTCGGCCGCGAGGCCCGCGGCGTACAGGTGGGCGAGGGCCATGCGGTAGGGGTGGCGGACGGCTGCATCGCCGCCGGGCAGCGGGACGTAGGCGAGGTGCGCGAAGCGTTCGAAGCCGGCGTAGTCGGCGAGCAGGAACTCGCCGCCCCAGACGGCGCCGTCGAGGCCGTAACCGGTGCCGTCGAAGGCGACGCCGAGGACCGGTGTGCTGCCGTCGAGGCCGTGCTCGGCCATGGCGGAGGCGATGTGCGCGTGGTGGTGCTGGACGGCGGCGACTGGACGGCCCGCGGCGTTGCGGCGCGCCCAGTCGGCGGAGCGGTAGCCGGGGTGCCGGTCCACCGCGAGCAGGCCGGGCCGTACGCCGGTGATGCTCTCCAGTTGCCGGGCGGCGGTGGTGAGGGCGCGCTGGGTGGCGAGGTCGTCCATGTCGCCGAGGTGGGCGGAGAGCCAGGCCTTGCGGCCGAGGCCGAGGCAGAAGGTGTTCTTGAGGTCGCCGCCGGCGGCGAGGGCCGGGGCGACCTCGACGGGCAGTGTGACGGGCAGCGGGGCGTAGCCGCGCGAGCGGCGCAGGGTCAGCTGTTCGCCGTCGCAGACGCGGACGACGGAGTCGTCGCAGGGGACGTGGATGGGGCGGTCGTGCAGCAGCCAGGCGTCCGCGAGGCCGGCGAGCCGGGTGAGGGCGTCGGTGTCGTCGGTGACGATGGGTTCGCCGGAGAGGTTGCCGCTGGTCATGACGAGGAGCCGGGGCCCGTCCTGCCCGGGTGCGCCGAGGCCGAGCAGCAGGTGGTGGACGGGGGTGTACGGGAGCATGACGCCGAGGTCCGGGCTGCCGGGGGCGACCTGGGGTGCCGGGGCGGCGGCGGGGTGCGGGCGGGGGTCGGCGGTGCGGCGCAGCAGGACGATCGGTCGGACGTCGCCGGTGAGGAGGGCGCGTTCCTCGGGGCCGAGGTGGACGAGGGGTTCGACGGTGGCGAGGTCGGCGGCCATCAGGGCGAAGGGTTTGTCGCCGCGGGCCTTGCGGCGGCGCAGTTCGGTGACCGCGTCGGGGTTGGCGGCGTCGCAGGCGAGGTGGTAGCCGCCGAGGCCCTTGACGGCGAGGATGGCGCCGTCGGCGAGCAGTCGGCGGGCGGCGTCGACGGGGTCGGTGTCGGGGGCGGGTGGGGCGAAGGGGGCGTCGGGCGCGGTGACCAGGCGCAGCCGGGGGCCGCAGCGGGGGCAGGCGACGGGTTGGGCGTGGAAGCGGCGGTCGGCCGGGTCCTCGTACTCGCGGGCGCAGTCCTGGCACATCGGGAAGCCGGCCATGGTGGTCTGGGGGCGGTCGTAGGGCAGGCCGGTGACGATGGTGAACCGGGGGCCGCAGTGGGTGCAGGTGATGAAGGGGTGGCGGTGGCGCCGGTCGGCGGGGTCGGCGAGTTCCGCGAGGCAGGCGTCGCAGGTGGCGGTGTCGGGTGGGACGAGGGTGCGGACGGCGCCGCCCTGCCGGGAGGGGACGATGGTGAACCCGCTGTCGCCGCCGGCGGCGAGTTCGGTGGTCTCGACGGACTCCACGCTGGCGAGGGGTGGTGCGTCCGGTCCGATGCGGGCGCAGAACGCGGCGACGTCGGCGGGGTGGCCCTCGACCTCGGCGACGACGCCTTCCGCGGTGTTGGTCACGTGGCCGGCCAGGCGCAGCGAGGTGGCGAGGGCGTGGACGTAGGGCCGGAAGCCGACGCCCTGGACCACGCCGCGGACGACCACGCGGTGGCGCTGCGGTGCGGCTGCGGCAGGCGCGGCAGGTGCGGTGCCGGGCCGTGCTGCGGTCACACGCCGGCCTTGGCCATCAGCGGGCTGTGGACGGGGGTTCCGCCGGCCGCGGCCAGGGCGCGGTCGAGCAGGGTGCCGGCGCCGTGCCCGTCGCGGACGGAGGTGAGGACGACCTCGACGCCGGGGTTGACCTGCTGGACGTTGTGGCGGAACGCGGCCTCGTCGAAGTCGGTGGCCCGGGCGAGGTCGGTCTTGGTGACGACCACGAGGTGGGCGAGGCCGAAGGCGGTCGGGTACTTGAGGGGCTTGTCCTCGCCCTCGGTGACGGAGGCGAGGACGACGCGCAGTGATTCGCCGAGGTCGTAGCCGGCGGGGCAGACGAGGTTGCCGACGTTCTCCACGAACAGCAGCCGGGTGTGCTCGGGCAGCCAGTCGTGCAGGTGGCGGGCGACCATGTCGGCCTCCAGGTGGCACAGGCCGTCGGTGTGCACCTGCTTGACGGGGACGCCGGTGCGGGCGAGGCGTTCGGCGTCGTTCTCGGTGGCCAGGTCGGCGGTGAGCGCGGCGGTACTGATGCCCCGCTCGGCGGCGAGCCGCAGTTCGCTCTCCAGCAGGGCGGTCTTGCCGCTGCCGGGGCTGGAGAGCAGGTTGACCACCGTGGTGCCGCGGGCGGCGAGTTCGGTGCGCAGGATGCCGGCCGCGGCGTCGTTCCTGGCGAGGACGGCGCGCTGGAGGTCGACTACTCGGCACATGCTCGGTTCTCCTCGGTGGTGGGTGGGTTCGGGGGTGCAAGGCCGGTCTCGGGGGCGGGGTCGGAATCGGGGTCGGTCCAGCGGACCTCCCGGATGCGCAGTTCCCGGCCGGCGACGAGTTCGACGGCGGCGCCGCCGCAGCGGGGGCAGAGCAGGCTGGGCGGCATGCCGACCTCCCACACCGTGGCGCAGGGCTCGCAGCGGGCGCTGCCCGGGACGGTGCGGGTGACGAGTTCGGCGCCTTCGGCGACGGTGCCGGCGCAGGCGAGTTCGAAGCAGAAGGCGAGGGAGTCGGCGACGACGCCGGCGAGTTCGCCCACGTCGAGGGTGATCCGCTCGACCCCGGCGGCCCCGCGGGCGCGGGCCGTCTCCTGGACCTGGTCGACGACGGCCATGGCCACGGACATCTCGTGCATCGCTCTCCGTCCCCGGCTCGGCACTGCCCGGCCCCCATTGGAGGCCGGGCGGCGTGCGGACGCGGCCCGGCGCGCCGGGTCGGCGTGCGCGGTGTCATCCGTTCGGTGCAGCGGGCTCCGGACCGCCCGGTCCGGGGGCGGGTCACATCCGGCTGATGCGCAGGTAGCGCCGCAGGTCGGGGAGGACGCCCCGCAGGAGGGCCAGGCCGGCCACGACGGTGGTGGCGACGAGGACGGCGGTGCCGAGGGGGTGCTTGCTCACGGTGTTCTCCATGGGGCTTCAGACGACGGCTTCCTGGCGGACCAGGTCGGTCACGGTGCGGACGGCCTCGGGCACGGCGGCGGCGACCTGCGGGCTCAAGCCGATGCCCTCGTCGAGGCAGGCCGGTTCGCAGCCGACGACGAGGATGCGGCGCGGTGGTGCGGTGCCCGTCCCCGCGCACAGGGTGTCGAGGAGGGCCAGGACGGCGTCGGGGGTCATCCGGTGGCCGTCGAGCGGCGCTCCCGCGGGGTCGGGCGTGCGTTCGCCGGGGGCCGTGGCGTCGATCAGGTACAGCGTGCCCGGTTCGCCGCCGCGTGCGGTGACGTCGACGAGGACGAGGGTGTCCCAGCCGTCGAGCAGTTGGTAGGCGAGGTGGACTCCGCGGATCCCGACGTCCACCGTGTGGACGTGGGGGGGCAGTTGCTCCCGGGCGAGCAGGCGGATCGTCTCGACGCCGAAGCCGTCGTCGCCGAGGAAGACGTTGCCGACGCCCGCCACGAGGGTGCGCGGCGCGGCGGCCGGTTCGGTGGCGTTCACCGCTCCTCCAGCACGTCGGTCCCGTCCAGTGCCTCGCCGTCCAGTGCCTCGACCTCGTCGGGCTGGAAGTAGAGGAACCGGCCCTGGGCGCGGCGCAGGTCGGCGCCCGGGTCGTCGTCCACGGTTACGGCGAGGTGCACGCCCCCGTCGACGTCGTGGAGTACGGCCTCCACCAGGGCGCTGCGGCCGTCGAGGAAGAGGTCCTGGGCGTCGGTGCGCCGCCGGCCGGGCCGCAGGAGCACCCGGGCACCCGCCCGCACCGCACGCCCGCCGACCAGGACGTGGTCGCGGGACGGGTCGACGGAGGTGTCGCCGCCCGGGTCCCACCACGGGGTGTCCGGGGCGAGGCCGCCGTCCGCGGGCGGCTGCTTGGGGCCGGTGACGTCCCGCAGGCTGCGGACCGCCCCGTGCAGCCGCTCCAGTACCTCCGGCGGCATGGTGTCCGCCAGGTCGATGACGGCCGCGGCCCGCGCGTCGGTGTCCCGGGCCTCGCGCTTCTCCTCGTCGGTGAGCGCGGCGGTGCGCAGGGCCAGGATCTCGTCGATCTCGGTGGCGTCGTAGAGGGCGCCGGGGCTCTCGGGGGCGACGGCCGGGTGGTCGTCGAGGATGATCGGCGAGGAGAGCAGCAGGTCCGCGCGGCCGGGCTCGCCGGCCAGGACGGGCCAGACCCGCACGTTCTCGCAGCCGGCCACCACCCCCTTCGCCCACTGCGGTGGGTCGGTCATCGACAGGAACGAGCCGCTGTCCAGGCGCAGCAGGGTGTGCGCGCCGACCAGGCTGTACGGGAGGGCGGCGTTGCGGTCGGCGCCCGTTTCGGCGCTCCAGTCGGTGGTGTTCTCGACCGTGACCGTCAGCCGGCTGACGCGGTACGGGCCGTCGAGTTCGGCAGCCGTGATCCGTACCTGGCCGGTGAGTTCCTCGCGCCGGCGCACCAGGCGCCCGCGAACGCGTCCGGCGGCGTCGGTGACCTGCTCGATCTCACGGGCCGCAAGGCGGGTGAAGGGCTGGACGGTGCCGTCGCGGCCGAGTGCGTCGACGGGCACGGTCAGGGTGACGGTCTCCTCGACGCCCTCGTCCCAGGCCGTCAGGACCCGCTCGTCGACGCGCAGTTCGGCGACCTCCTGGAAGCCGCCGTCCGGGGCCGGCTCCTCCACGGTGCGCCGCCGCACGTGCAGGAAGCGCAGCTCCAGGGCGAGTTCGGCCCCGGCCCGGGGCTCCATCAGGCATTCGGTGCGCTGCCAGGCGTGCTCACCGCTCGCCGTCCAGGACGGCGGCACCAGGACGCCGAACTGCCAGCGGAACCGGTTCTTCGCCGCGGAGGCCCGGTAGGGGTAGAGCACGTAGCCCTCGAACAGGACGGCGTCGGCGATCTGCCGGGCGACGGCGAGCCTCGCCTCGGTGTCGGGGGTGAAGACGGCGGTCGTCATCGTGTCCTCTCCTCCGCCGCGAGCAGGGCCTCGACGGTGGCCTGCCAGGACGGAAGGGCTTCGCGGGAGCGGTAGGCGAGCAGGGCGTCCATGGTGTCGCTCGGGAGCCGGATCCAGCCGCAGCCCGGGAAGTGCTGGTCGATCATCTCCCGCCAGACCTTGACGGGCATCCGGTGCGCGACCTCGCGGTCCCACGGCACGGGCTCGACGTGGAAGCCCCCGGCGCCGGTGAACGCGGTACCGGAGAACAGCAGCAGCAGCGGGACCTCGCCGTCGACCAGCGCCCGGAAGTAGCGGCTCGCGGCGATGTCGGTGTCGTAGGTGCAGGGCACCACCAGGTCGGTCTCGATCTCCCCGGTGAAGCCGGGCACCATCGCGGAGACCTGCGCGAACTGCACCGGGTTCATGCTGGTGCCCCAGCGGGCGCGTTCACCGAACAGGTCGCCCAGCGCCGCGGCCTCCTCGTCGCCGTAGCCGCGCCGGGCGGGTTCGATGCGGATCTGGCAGCGCAGCGCGAGCGCGTGCACCCGGGTCTCCGGGGTGGCGGTGATCCGCAGCCGGAAGACGAGGGTCGGCCCGGCCGCGTACGGGTCGGCGCGCACATCGGTGCAGGCGAAGGAGAACGCGGTCACCGGCCGGACCCCCGCGGTGCGCCCGCCAGCTCCCGGACCCGCGCGAAGACCGCGTCGAGGTCCGCCCGCGCCTGCGCGCCACCGTCGAATCCCTGCCAGTGCAGGCGCATCCGGCCCACGAGTTCGTAGCAGAGGTCGATCGGCACCAGGTGGACCTCGGTGCGGCCCTCCCGGCGGCGCAGCAGCAGCGCCTCGACGTCCGGTTCGAGCAGGCCGGCCAGCCGGGTGGCGTCCAGGACGCTGCCCCAGGCCGGCTCCTCCAGCTCGCTCTCGGTCGCGCCGGCGGGGCTCGGGTAGAGCACCACCGGGCGGCCGAGCGCGGAGTTGTGGAAGACGAACGCGACGGAGACCGGGATCCGCAGCGCCTCCCAGGCCCGGTCGTCGATCCGGTGCCCGGGGTCGTCCAGGTAGCGGCCCGGCACGGTGCGGAAGCGCCCCTGCGCCCCGCCGGGCCGGTCCATGAGCTGCGTGCAGGGGCCGCAGGCGCAGACCAGGGCCCGCCGTTCGGTGTCCGCCAGGTGCCGGTGGTCGGCGGCCAGCCGATCCCCGCACAGCTCGCAGCGCTCCTCCGGGGGTGTGAGCGGCGTGGTGAAGCGGCGCAGGCCGGTCGGCCCGGCCGCGGTACGGGCGGCGGCCGGGAATCCGCTCACGCCGCACCGCCCCGGGTCCCGGCACCGGCACCGGCGGCGGCACCGGCGCCGACGGGCGGGCCGGCGCCGATCTGGAGCAGGGCGGGCTCCCGCCCTGCCGTTTCGAGTTCGACGCCGGTCACCTCGGGGGCGAAGCAGGCGAGGGCGTCGACCGCCGCCTGCCGGGTGCCGTCCAGGGTGCTCGGGCAGCCGCAGCCCGACGAGGCGGCGACGCGCAGCCGCAACACCCCGCCCGCCGGGTCGAACCCGGCGTTCTCCACCGGCTGCGGCAGAGTCGACAGGGCGCGGCCGATCCGGGTCTCCACGTCCTCCGGGTGCAGTGAGTGGAGGTTGAGCAGGCTCGCCACCAGCGCGTCGCCGAGCAGCGCCGCCCGCGGGTCGGCGGGAGCACGCCCGCCCTGACCGCCCGGACCACCGCCCGGACCGCCGAGCAGTGCCACGATCCGGGCGAGCCCGCTCCCGTAGAACTCCATCAGGACCCGCACCACGTCCTCGGCCGCGGCGCGGGCCGCGCCGTCCCCGCTCTGCGCCAGCCGGTCGAGCACCTGCTCGACCCGCCGGCCCGCCTCCTCGGCGCCGACGGCGCTCATCCGCCCAGGCCGCTCAGGCCGGTGGGCACGTGCATCGCCTTCACCGTACGGCCGTTGCCGGTGTACATGTGCACCCCGCACGGCAGACAGGGGTCGAAGCTGCGCACGGCCCGCATGATGTCGATGCCCTTGAAGTTCTCCGGCGAGTTCTCCTCGAAGATCGGGGTGTTCTGCACGGCGTCCTCGTACGGGCCCGGGGTGCCGTAGGTGTCGCGGACGCTGGCGTTCCACGGGGTCGGCGGGTACGGGTGGTAGTTGGCGATCTTGCCGTCGCGGATCACCATGTGGTGCGAGAGGACACCGCGGACGGCCTCGGTGAAGCCGCAGCCGATGCTCTCGTCGGGGACCTCGAACTTCTCCCAGGTCTGGGTGCGTCCGGCGCGGACCTCCTCCAGGCCCTTCTCGGCGCAGTGCAGGGCGACGCCGGCCGCGTACGCCTGGAAGTAGGTGCGCGCGCGGTTG
Organism: Kitasatospora sp. NPDC054939; assembly: GCF_053610105.1. Taxonomy (NCBI): domain Bacteria; kingdom Bacillati; phylum Actinomycetota; class Actinomycetes; order Kitasatosporales; family Streptomycetaceae; genus Kitasatospora; species Kitasatospora sp. NPDC054939. The sequence goes on from NZ_JBSGXP010000020.1 coordinate 62,233, forward strand.
CGTTCCAGCGCGTTGCTCCACTTCGGGATCTTCCACTCGAAGGTGGTCTCGGGCTTGGTCATCGTGCGGGGCAGGTTGATGACGACGCTGTGGCCGGTCGCCTTCACGTAGCCGATGTCGACCAGGCCCGACAGCGCGGTGGACCACAGGCGGGCGATCGGGCCGCCGCCGGTGTCCAGGGCCAGGTGGTCCTTGCCGTCGAACCAGCGCGGGGACATCACCCAGCTGTACTTGTCGTCGAAGTCCCGCTTCTGCGGGGCGGGGATGGTGTGCTGGTTCCACGGGTGGCGCGGGTCGACCGGGTTGCCGAGCGGGTCGTGGGTGACGAACGGCTCCTGGCCCTCCCAGTCCTCGTAGTACGAGCTCCCGAGCAGGATGCGGATGCCGAGGTTGATCTTGGTGAGGTCGTTGGTGACGAGCTTGCCGTCCACCACGACGCCCGGGGTGACGAACATCCGCCGGCCCCAGTCGGTCATGTTGGCGTAGGTGAAGTCGCAGTACTCGGGGTCGTTGAGCGCGCCCCAGCAGCCGAGCAGCACACGCCGGCGGCCGACCTCCTCGTAGCCGGGCAGCGCCTCGTAGAAGAAGTCGAAGAGGTCGTCGTGGAGCGGGACGACACGCTTCATGAACTCCACGTAGCGCATCAGACGGCTGAGGTAGTCGGTGAACAACTGCACCGACGCCACCGTCCCGACACCGCCGGGGTAGAGCGTGGAGGGGTGCACGTGGCGCCCCTCCATCAGGCAGAACATCTCCCGGGTGTAGCGGCTGACCTGGAGCGCCTCGCGGTAGAACTCCCCCTCCAGCGGGTTGAGGGAGCGCATGATGTCGGCGATCGTGCGGTAGCCGTGCTCGGCGGCGTGCGGCGCCTGGGTGCGCTCGGCCAGCTCCAGGACCCCGGGGTTGGTCTCGCGCACCATCTTCTCGCAGTAGTCGACCCCGACCAGGTTCTCCTGGAAGATGTTGTGGTCGAACATGTACTCCGCGGACTCGCCGAGGTTGATGATCCATTCGCCGAGGTGCGGCGGCTTCACGCCGTACGCCATGTTCTGCGCGTACACCGAGCACGTGGCGTGGTTGTCCCCGCAGATGCCGCAGATGCGGCTGGTGATGAAGTGCGCGTCGCGGGGGTCCTTGCCCCGCATGAAGACGCTGTAGCCGCGGAAGACGGAGGACGTGCTGTAGCACTCCGCGACGCGCTTCTGCTTGAAGTCGATCTTCGTGTGGATGCCGAGACTGCCCACGATGCGGGTGATGGGGTCCCAGGCCATCTCCACCAGGCCGCTGCCGTCACCCGTCGTCTTCGCCGGAGATGCCATTGTCTGTACGGTGCCCTTCGTCGGTTGCTGCGTCAGTTGCTTGGTCTGCTCGGACAGTTGCTGCGCCGTTCGACTCCACGAACGGCAGGCGTCACCACGGCGGGCGGTAGCCGGTGGTGATCCGGTCGCCGGTGTGCCGCCACTTCGGCTCCTTGTCGACCGTGCCGGCCGTGATGCTCCGCAGCCTGCGGATCACCGCCCCGTACACACCGCTGGCGGTGCTGGAGACCTTGCCCCCGGGCGGCTCGTCCATGAACGGCATGAACTTGTCGGGGAAGCCCGGCATCGTGCAGGCGATGCAGATGCCGCCGACGTTCGGACAGCCGCCGACGCCGTTCATCCAGCCGCGCTTGGGTACGTTGCACTTCACCACCGGCCCCCAGCAGCCCAGCTTCACCAGGCACTTGGGCGAGTCGTAGGTGGTGGCGAACTGGCCCTGCTCGTAGTAGCCCGCCCGGTCGCAGCCCTCGTGCACGGTCGCGCCGAACAGCCAGGTCGGGCGCAGCTTGTCGTCCAGCGGAATCATCGGCGCGGAGCCGACCGCCTGGTACAGCAGGTACGTCAGGGTCTCCGCGAAGTTGTCCGGCTGGATCGGGCAGCCCGGCACGCACACGATCGGGATGCCGGCGGAGGACTTCCAGTCCCAGCCGAGGTAGTCCGGCAGGCCCATCGCGCCCGTCGGGTTCCCCGCCATCGCGTGGATGCCGCCGTACGTGGCACACGTGCCGATCGCGACCACGGCCAGCGCCTTCGGGGCGAGCCGGTCGATCCACTCGCTCGTGGTGATGGGCTGGCCGGTCTCCGGGTTGTCGCCGAAGCCGCACCAGTAGCCCTCCTGCTTGATCGCCTCGTTGGGGATCGACCCCTCGACGACCAGCACGAACGGGTCGATCTCACCCCGCTCGCCCTTGAAGAACCACTCGATGAAGGTGTCCGCGCCGCCCACCGGGCCGCACTCGAAGTCGATCAGCGGCCAGTGCACGGCGATCTTCGGCAGCCCTGGCAGCCCGGCCAGGGCGATCTCCTCGATGCTGGGCTGCATGGCGGCGGTCAGCGCCACCGAGTCGCCGTCGCAGCTCAGCCCCGCGTTGATCCAGAGGATGTGGATCGGCTTCTCGTCGCTGCCCGGGGCAGCACTCTGCTCTGCGGCCGGGGCCGGCGTCTGTGCGGTCATGGGGTCGCCTCCTGGGGAGGGATGGGACAGGGCCGTCGAGCGGGCCCTCGTTCTTGCTCAAGAGTCGGACGGCGCCGCCACTCGCGCACCCGAGCCGTCCCCGGACGGCGCCGGAACTGCCTCCTTGCGGACGAACGCCCGTCGCAGAGCGTGATAGGGCGCGCCCGGGTCGTCGAAGATCCGCCGCATGCGCGCAAGCTCCTGTTCCCGGTACGCGGCAAGCGGTCGCGCGGCCTCGCGCCGCTCGTGCTCGGCCTTCTTCGCCGCGATCCGCAGCCCCGGTCCGGGACCGGCCGCCGCCCGAACCGCCAATCGGGTGATCTCAGCGGCGAACTCCTCCGGCGCGCAGTCAACGACGCGGTCGACCAGGCCCAGATTCAGGGCCGCGCCCGCCGAAACGGGTCGGGCGTCCGCCAGCAGCCGGTCGGCCGCGGCCCGGCCCACCTTCCGGGGCAGCGTGTACGTCCAGTACTCCGACCCGTACAGCCCCATGCGGCGGTAGTGCGGGTTGAGGACGCTCCCGGAGCGGCACCAGACCTCGTCGGCGGCGAGCGCGAGCATCACCCCGCCGGCCGCGGCGTTGCCCCCGACCGCGCTGACCACGAGCCGGTCGGTGGTCGTGAGAACGGCCTCGACCAGGTCGTCCATGGCGTTGATGTTGGCCCAGGACTCGGCCGCGGGATCGGCGGCGGCCTCGATGACGTTCAGGTGGATGCCGTTGGAGAAGAAGTCCCGCTGCCCGCCGAGCACCAGCACGGAGGTCGGGCGCTCACAGGCCGCCCGGTAGGCGGCCAGCAGGCGGCGGCAGTGGTCGGTGCCCATCGCCCCGCCGGGGAACGCGAAGGACAGCACGCCGACGGGGCCGTCCTCCCGGTACCGGATGTCGGACCACGTCCGGCCGGCTGCCGGTGCTTGGTCCTGGGCCGTCGGGTCGGCCGCGGTCGGGTCGGCCGCGGTCGGGTCGATCACGGTCAGGTCGATCACGGTCAGGTCGGGGAGGTCCGGCAGCCGGCCGACGAGGGCCAGTACGGCCGGGAGCTTGACGGCACGCCCCTCCCCCGGCGCCGTGCAGGCCCGCAGTTCGGGGATCCACACCGCTCCGTCCACGGTCGCCCGGCAGATCGCGCCGGCGCGGGTCGCCAACAGGTCACCCGGGCACCCGCGCAGTCCGTCCTCCGGATGCCCGCCGTGCAGGAACCACTCGGCCCCGAGCAGTTCGTCGCGCACGCCGGGCTGGGAGTCCGCGGCCCGGAGCGTACGCAGGACGGCCGCGGTGTCGTCCTCGTGCCAGTGGATGCGGCGGTGCCCCTGCCGGACGACGGGACGGAACCGTGCCGTACCCGTCTGGGGAGCCGGCGGCTCCCCGGCCGCGATGCGCTCGACGGCCAGGTGGACGGCGGCCATCGCCGCGTCGGCCAGTTCGTTGCGGTACAGGTCGCTCTTGCCGACCGCCGGGACGGAGAAGGTCGCGGTCGCCCAGACGTCGCCCGCATCCAGTTCCTCCGCCGCCTGCAGCACGGTGACACCCCACTCCGCGACGCCGTCGAGCAGCGCGTGGTCCAGGGACGAAGGCCCGCGGTCACCGACAGGCCCGGGGTGCACGATCAGACAGGGCAGCGCGCTCCACACGTCCCGCGGGACCACCGCCTTCAGCAGCGGGGCGACGACCAGCTCCGGACAGTGCCGCTCGACGGCCGCCCGGATCGCGGCCCCGTCCCGGGTGACCTCCACCCACAGGTGGTGACCGCGGTCCGTCAGCTCCGCACGGACGCGCTGGGTCAGGCTGTTGTCGCTGTGCGCGACGAGCAGGATCCGCATGGCAGACCTTCCGTGGTGGGGAGCCGGTGCCCGACTGGACGGCGATGTCCTCCGGGCAGCGATCGTCGGACACCCTCACCCCGCACCGCCGGACGGCGTCCCGCACCTCACCCGTTCGAGACCACCCGACCCGCCACCTGGCCCCTCGGCACGCCCCCGGAAGCGGGGGTGTGGAGGCGGCGGGATCGGACAGACGCGAGGCGACAGCTCCCCGTTGTGAGGATCGGGCACCATGACCGCCAAGAAGCAGGCAGCACACCCCACCACGTCGACCTCCACGTCCACGTCCACGTCCACGTCCACGTCCACGGGCGAGGAACGGGCCGGTCACCACGGCTGGTCGGGCGACGTCGACGCCGAACACCAGGAACCGAACGAGAGCGCCCACCGCTCCTTCCACCCAGACACCTACGCCCCGAAGCCGGGCCCCGGCCGCAGGCCCGCCCCCGAGGAGCACCGCGACGTGCCCGGGGACACCGTGCACAGCGACAGCAGCCGCGGCGAGGATCAGGGCCCGTCCCGGCACCGCCGTGACCTCGGCCCGCAGGGGAAGTCCGGCCGCCCGGCGGGCCGGCACACCCAGGAGGAGTACACCGGCGTCGACCCCCAGGAGCCGGACGGCCCCGCAGCGGACCACTGAGCCCCATGGCTGAGGCTGACTACTGGAGCCGGCGGCCGGCTTCAGTGGCCGGCTTCAGGCCGTCGCCCGGCGGACCCGGTAGTTCCAGCGGGTGAGCGACCGGACGACGGTCGCGGCGCCGATGGGGTTCGCACTGTGCACGTAGACCGTGCCGACGTCGAACGGCCGCCCGCTGAAGGCTGCCTCCTCCAGGACGGTCACCACGGGCATGATGCTGTCGTCGCCGCCGAGATCGTGGTCGAGCCAGAGCTCGTCGATGAAGCCGTCGCGGTACTCCTGCAGCAGCTCGACGCCCGCACGGCTGGTCCGGGCGATCCGGGTGGCCCGGGGCAGCGGGCGCAGGTCGTCGATGCCGAGGATCACGGGCGTCGCCCCGGAGACGTTCTGCTTCATCTGATCATCATCACAGTCAGGCGTGACGCTCCGCGGGGAATTTCCGGCGATACGAGACCACTGCAACTGCCCTGACCACCGCCGTCCGCCACGTACGCCTGCGCCACCGCACCGAGGGCGCCTGGGCCGAGCAGTACGACGCGGGTCGGCGGCGCAGCCGACTGCTCCGGCTCTACGGCCGGGACGGTGACCGCGACCAGGCTCGGTGGGGCGGGTCCGAGGGGGCTGTCCACCCTCCGAATATCCGTTGACCAGCGGGAGTTCGGGTCAGCACACTGGCGCAGTGATCGTCGCGCCCGGCGCACGGACGTCCCCCCGAACGGAGATCCCGCCCATGTCCTTCCCCCTCCACGCCCCGCTGGTGGAAGGAACCCTTGTCCGCCTCGAACCGCTCGGCCACCAGCACGCGGAGGACCTCGCACGGGCCGCCGAGGAGGAGCGCGACTCCTTCGGGTTCACCGTGGTGCCGAGGGCGGACGAGATCGCGGGCTACCTCGACGCCCACCTCGCCCGGGTCGACGCCGGCCGGCTGGCTCCGTACGCCCAGGTGGACCGGGAGAGCGGCCGGGCCGTCGGCGTCACCTCGTTCTGGGATCCGCGCCCCTGGCCGTCCGGCGAAGGGCTGGCCGCCGTCGAGATCGGCTGGACCTGGCTGGCGGCCTCCGCCCAGGGCACCGGGATCAACGCCGAGGCCAAGTACCTGTTGTTCCGGCACGCCTTCGAGGTCTGGCAGGTACCCCGCGTCGACCTCAAGACCGATGCCCGCAACGCCCGTTCACGCGCCGCGATCGCCGCCACCGGCGCCACCTTCGAGGGCGTGCTGCGCCGCTGGTCACCGTCGTGGGCCCCCGGCGAGACCGGCCGGCTCCGCGATTCGGCGATGTTCTCGATCATCGCCGAGGAGTGGCCGGAGCGCCGTACCGTCCTGGAACAGCGCATCGCCCGCGCGGTCGAACGGCGGCGCGAAGCCGCGGCGCGCTGACGATTCGCGCGGCCGGGTACCGCGCGGGCGATGCTGCCGACCGGATCGTCGAACCGGTTCTCGCCGCCGTGTCCCTTCGATAGGTGGCCGAAGCCCGGTCGGCCCTGCCGGCTGCCGACCGGGCATGCGTCCGACGTGAGCGCCGCCGGTTCAGGGCTGCATCAGGCGCTGGAAGTATCCGCTGATCTGGGCCTGGTCGGCGATCAGCGGGAGGGTGTCGAAGAACAGCTCCCACTCCCCGTCGGGACCGAACCGCTCGACGATGCCGAACGGCACCTCCCGGACCGTCTCGACCCCGTCCTTGACCGTCTTGACCACGGCCGTGCCGTGCCACTCCACGTACGTCATGGTCCGGCCGAAGGCGATCTGGCCCGAGGCGAACCGGAAGTCGGCCCGCTCGAAGAGCCGCTTCAGGTAGGCGGTCCTGCCGTCGGTGGTGGCCAGCGGGGTGGTGAGGCCGGGACCGGCGAGGCGGGCGTTGCCCATCCGGCCGACCAGCGCCGCGACGTCCTCACCGTTCCAGGCGGCCAGGCGGGCGGTGATCTCGTCGGCCCGGAACCGCTCGGGACCACGCCCTCGGGTCGGCGCGGCGGCGCCGGCCGGGTCGGCGACGCCGTCGAAGAGCGGGCGCAGCTCGGGGGTCACCGCCTTCACCAGCTCGTGGCGGTCGTAGTAGCGGCGCGCCTGGATGGTCCTGCCGTCGTCACCGAGGACGTTGCGGGCGATCTGCGGGTAGGCGATCCGGGTGCCCTTGACGGTGGCCTCGTTCCACTGCCCGAACATCATCACCGCACCGTCGGCGACCACCTCGGTGCCGCGGTAGCGGAAGTCGGGGACGAGGCGGAGCGAGCCGGTGATCGAGGTACCGATCGTGGCCGTCCCGCGCTGCGGCGCGGAGCCGGCCTCCCAGAGAGTGGCCGACTCGTCGAAGATGTCGAGGTAGGCCCGGACCCGGGGGTGGGTGAGGTCGCCGGGCGCCGGCGGGGTGCCGGTCGGGATCTCACCGAAGGCGATCTGGCGCTTGATGAACGCGCAGGCGTTGGGGGTGAGCCGGCCCTCCAGCCGCTCCAGCTTCCCTTCCACCTCGGCGCACTCGGCGACCCTGCCGACGGCTGCCGCATCGCCGGTCCCGGCGCTGGCGGTGACCGTGCTGCACGCAACCGCGGTGGCCGTCGCCGCTGCTGCGAACAGGGTGGCGCCGGTACGGGCGACGGGCCGGCGGGTGGCGTGCTGAAATGCCGTCATGACGCTGTCCTCTTCCAGGGTCGTCGGCGCCGCGATGCGGGGCCTCCGCCGGGGTTCCCGGCGGCGGTGATCACCTTGCCGGGACCCGGACCGGGCGTCGATTACCTCGGAGGTCATGCCCGCCAGGAGCCGCTGCGGCCCGGGCCGGCAGCGGCGTCAGTGGAAGACGATGGCATGGCCCTCGGCGAGGCTCGCGACGCAGGCCCGGTGGAGCTGGCGCCAGGCGTAGCGCTCGCTCTCGAACGGCACGTCGGGGGCGTCCAGGGAGTGGGCGTCCGCCGCTTCGGGGTCGAGGCCGATCGACGGTGCGATGACGGCGAGTTCGGCGAGCAGGCGCTGGCTGGAGCCGACCATCCCGGCGCCCGCGACGTTCGCCTCCATCGGCAGGAAGAGCGGGTCGGTGAAGTCGACGGGCACGTAGTAGCCGGCGTTGTCGGCGTGGCAGAGCAGGTGGGAGGAGAGCATCGAGGTCTCGTCCCGGATCCGCTCGCAGTCGCGCTCGTACTCGCTGGAGCTGACCGCCGCAGCGGGCGTGACGGGCTCGCCGAGGGTGGTGAGCACCAGGATGCGGCGCAGCTGGGTCAGGTAGCCGTAGGGGAAGCCGCCGGAGAAGGCGGGCAACGGCGGCTGGTCGGTGACCTCGGGCTCCTGCCAGGTGATGCCCTGGGCGTCGAGCTCCCGGCCGAGGCGGGCGAAGGCGTTGCGGTGGTACTCGTACCCCTCGGGGTCGTTGCGCACCTGGTCGTGGAGGAAGCCAACGGAAATGGAAAGTCCCATGGCCGCAGAGCGTAGGGGTGGGCACCGACATCGCGGTCGGCCGGCCCGGCGGAGGAACTGTTCGGCGCTCGCGTGGGTGCGCGTACCGGTGGACCACGCCGGCCGGCTGCTCCATGTGCTCACCTACTGCGAGGGCATGGGCATGTCGCTGAAGCGCTACCCCCATGCGGCTGCCGTCCTGAGCGCTCATGTGCAGCACCTCGCGCGGCTCGGCCCGTCTGCGGAGCGGGTCTGCCGTGCCGCGCTGCTCGCGGCGAGCCTGGGTGACCCGCCGCACCAGTCCTCGAACGGCCCGGCCGAGCAGTGGGGTTCCCATCGCGCCGCCTACCTGGCCCTGCTCGACCGGGAGGAGTGGATCCGGGCGGCCCGAGCGGGCCTGGAAGCCGGTGATGCCCAACTGCTGTGGCTTGCTGAGGACCTGGCCGGGCGCCTGGGGCTGCGGGCCTTCGACGGTCGTACGCCGCAGCGGAGTTGACCGGAGCAGGGAGTCGAGGTGGTAGCCACTTCGGACGGCACGAGCCCACCGGTACCCGGCTCCACGGAAATCCTGGCGACCGGGGTTCCCCGCTCGTGGCAGACTCCGCAGATCACGGCTACGGAGGGGGCAGGGGTGCAGGCGAGCGATTCGGAGCGGGAACCGGACGAGCACGTGCGGTTCGCCCGGTACTGCGCGGAGTTGGAGGCGGTCGCCGATCCGGAGGCCGCCGCGTTGGTCGTCCGGGTGCTCGGCGATCCGGACGGACCCATGGCGAGCAGTGCCGTCGGCCGGTACCTCGACCGGAGGGCCGCCGAGTTGCTGACGGACCCCGCCTACCCGGACTGGCACCGGTCCGTGGTCGGCGCCGTCGCGGTGCACGACTTCACCGCCCGGCGCCTGCGCGAGTGGACGCTGCTGCGCTCGATCGCCCTCGACGAGCCGTGGAAAGCCGAGGACCTGCTCGCGTCCACCGACTGGCTCCAGTTGCGCGCCGCCGGCACGTCACCGGTCGGCCCCGTGCTCACGGTCCTGGCCGAACAGGGGCGGACCCGGCGCATCCGCAACCTCGCCGCGTCCCGGCTGGCCCGCAAGCCGGTCTCCGACCGGTGCGGCACCGCCCGCCGGTCAGAAGCGGGCAGCATCCCGGCGGGCCGTCGGGCGTCCGGGCCGGGGGGCAGACGCACCGGCGCCGGCACCGACGCCTACGATCACGGAATGACGGATCCCCGGTACCCCGCCAAGCCCCGCCCCGGTGACCGGGTCGCGGTGCTGTCGCCCTCGTCCGGCCTGCCCGGCCTGCTGCCCCTGCCGTTCGAGCTGGGTCTGCGCAGGCTGCGGGAGGAGTTCGGGCTGGAGGTCGTCGAGTACCCGGCGACCCGGACGATGGGGTCGACGCCCGAGGCCCGAGCCGCGGACCTCCACGCGGCGTTCGCCGACCCCGACATCAAGGCCGTGATCGCCAGTATCGGCGGCGACGACCAGATCACCGTGCTGCCCCACCTGGACCGCGAACTCCTGCGCGCCAACCCCAAGCCGTTCTTCGGCTACAGCGACAACACCAACCTGCTGCTGTTCCTGCGCAGCCTGGGCATCGTCGGCTTCCACGGCGGCTCGGTGATGGTCGAGCTCGGCCGGCCCGGCGCGCTGAACCCGCTGACCGCCGATTCCCTGCGCGCGGCGCTGTTCACGTCGGGCCCGTACGAGCTGACGGCGTCCACCGCCTCCGGTGACGTCGACCGCCCCTGGGACGACCCGCAGACCTTCGCCTCCGCGCCCGTGCTGGAACCCGTCGACGGCTGGTGGTGGCACAACGCCGACCGGGTGGTCGACGGGCTCGGCTGGGGCGGCAACCTGGAGATCCTCTCGCGGCTGGTGAAGGCCGACCCCGCCGTGCTGCCGATCGACGCCGACACCGGCACCGGCGATGTGCTCTTCCTGGAGACCTCCGAGGAGATGCCCGGCGCCGACGAGGTCCACGGCATGCTGCGGGACCTCGGCGAACGCGGGCTGCTGGAGCGGTTCCCCGCGCTGCTGACGGCCCGGGCCAAGAGCTGGTCGTTCGAGAAGCCGCTCGCCGCCGAGGAGAAGGCAAGCTTCCGTCGCGCGCAGCGCGAGGCCGTCCTGAGGGCACTCGGCGAGTACGCCCCGGCCACGATGGCGGTGTTCGACGTCGACTTCGGTCACACCGATCCCCAGCTCGTCCTGCCCGTCGGTGGACGGATCCGGGTGGACGGTCCGGCCCGGCGGATCACCGTCACGTACTGAGCCGGTCCGGTCCGCGGGGCCCGGTGCCGTGCGGGAGGCCCGGTACCGCCGTCGGGGTGCCGGGCTCACGCGGTCGGCGAGCCCTGGCCGCTCTCGCGGTCGAGGAGGTGGCGGATACAGCGGTCCCAGTCGATGCGGCTGCCCTCGGAACCGAGCGGGACGGCCCGGTAGGTGCGGCCGAGGAAGTCGGCGACGTCGGCGGTGGGCACGAGCAGCAGGGCCACACCGTTGCCGGACTGGTCGGCGAGGGCGACGTACAGGTGGTCCCGGTCGGCCGGGGCTACGTGCACCTCGCCCTCGCCGCAACCACCGACCAGACCCACCGCGAGCAGCTCGCGGCCGAACACCCAGGACACCGGCTCCTGTTCGGCGGGGAACAGCAGCCGGACCGCGTACGGGTCGGCGCTGTCGAACGCCAACTGCGCGGGCACGGACAGGAAGGACTGCGGTCCGGTCTGCAGCCGCATCGTCGTCCCGGCGGTGATCATGTCCATTCCTCGGTCTCCTCTTCGTCGCGGTCGGCACCCCGTGTGCCCCGAAACTCCGGTACTACACCGGTCGTTGGCGCTCGGCACCGGAACTTGCCGGACCCGTCCCCGCGGACTGCTCACGTGGTAACGCGGGCGTTCCGGGCGCGGCGCCCGCAGCAGGCGGGATCGCGGCGCGTCCGTCATGGGGTTCGGCGTGGGCACCGATCCGCAGGGCGCGCTCCAGCTCGTCGATCCGCTCGGCCACGTCCTGTGCCGGGCCCGGGACGCCGCCGCTCGGGCGGGCCAGGAGCAGCGAGGCCACCGCGCGCTTCAGGGCGAGGGCCGGCGCTGCGACCACCCAGCCGGCGCCGGTGAGCAGGGCGATCGCCTCGACCTGGGGGCGCTCCCGCCGTTCGAAGTCGGCGAGGGCGCCCCGGGGGCCCTGTTCGGCGGAGGTGGCGTCGAGGAATCTGGCCCGGCCCCGGTGGAACACCAGTCGGGTGGTCAGGGCCGCCCCGAGGAGGTACGCGCCGAGCCCAGCCAACAACACCCACAGCATGGATCGCTCCCTTCGCCGGTGACCGCCCGGTGACGGCGGGCGTCCGTGTGCCCCCGAACCACGCCTCCGTAACCGGTCACGGGCCGGACGGCGTACGGACGGATACGAAGGAAGAAGCGCAATGGAGGGCATGGAACGGGCGGAACCGGGCACGCGGCCGTCAGAGCTGATCGGGCCCGGCGCACCGCCGGCCCGTACGACGGAAGGAGAAGGGCATGGCCAAGGACGACGCCATCTGGGAGTTCCGCAACGCCTCCGGCCACACGGCCGGCACCGACCTCGTCGGGTTCCACGTCGAGGCCGAGGACGGCCACATCGGCAAGGTGGACGAGCTGTCCGAGAAGGTGGGCGCGCAGTACCTGGTGGTGGACACCGGCCCGTGGATCTTCGGCAAGCGGGTACTACTGCCGGCCGGCACCGTGGTCCGCATCGAGCCCGGCGAACAGAAGGTGTTCGTCGACCGGACGAAGGAAGAGATCAAGAACGGCCCCGAGCTCACCGTCGGTCCGTCCGAGCAGGAACTCGACGCCCGCAGCCGGTACGAGCTCTACTACGGCCCGTTCTACAGCGGCCGCCTGATGTGACGGCACGCGGTCGCCCGTGAACGCCGGGGCCGACGGGAGCAATTCCCGTCGGCCCCGGCGCCGTTGGCGCGGCCCCCTATCACGAGGTGGGCGGTTCCGCCCACCTCAGGGGCGTGGGAGCTCAGGGTGTCGGCGGTGGTGTGACCGGCAGACGACGAGGAGCTCCAGCACGCTTCGTGGGACGGAGCGGCGGGACTCGTCCGGCCCGCCACTGCGCTGGTTCCGGGCTCCGGTGATCACTGGGACGCGTGCCGCGCAGCCGCTTGAACGCCACGCTCAGCGCGAAGGCGTTGGCGTAGCCCACCTCCCTTGCGACCGTGCCCACCGTGTGGTCGGTCTCCCGCAGCAGGTCCGCAGCCAAGGTGATCCGCCAGTCCGCGAGGTAGGCCATCGGTGGTTCGCCGACCAGCGCGGTGAACCGCCGGGCGAGCGCGGCCCGCGACACCCCAACCTCGGCCGCCAGGTCCGCCACCGTCCACGGCCGGGCGGGTGCGTCGTGCAGGAGCCGCAGCGCGGTACCCACGACCGGGTCGTCCAGTGCGCGGCACCAGGCCGGGGCATCGGCCTCTGGGTTGTCGAACCAGCTGCGCAGCGCGGAGACCAGCATCAGGTCCAGCAGCCGGTCCAGCACCATCTGCTGTCCCGGTCGGTCTCTGGCGACCTCCTCGGCCACCATCTCCACCGACGGGTAGGGGCTGCCCTCGGCCCTCACCACCAGCACGGCGGGCAGGGCCTGCAGCAATCGGTTGCTGAGCTCTCCCCTGCGCTCGAAGGCCCCGCTGACCAGCACGGCAGCCCCCTCGGCCGGCGTTCCGCAGGTCCGGGCGGGCCCGGAGGGGTGCTCGACTCCCTCGGCTCCTGGGCAGTAGTCGGCGCTGGTCACCGCCAGCGAGGGTGTGGTCGCGGGGTCGTCGGCGACCGTGTAGGGCGCGTCGCCGCGGATGACGGCGATGTCGCCGATGCCGATGGGCACCGGCTCGTGCCGGTCGGGAACGATCCAGGCCCGGCCGCGCAGCATCGTGGCCAGCGTCAGCGGGGCGCCACTGGCCATCCGCAGGGCCCAGGGCGGTCGCATGACCGTCTGCCGGAAGACGGCGCCACGCGCCCGTACCTCGGCCAGCATCTCCGACACGGCGTCCACGCCCTCAGCGTATACGCCTGGACATCAAGTGGAGCTTCCCAGCCATGGATCGTCTCGGCGCCGGCCGGTTGACTGGCGTCATGTCTGAACATCCGATTCTTGTCACCGGCGCAACCGGTAAGTCCGGCCGCCGCGTCGTCAGCCAACTGCGGGCCAAGGGGCTGCCGGTGCGCGCGGCGGCCCGCAACGGCGAGCACATCTTCGACTGGACCGACAGTGGCACCTGGGATGCCGCCCTGGAGGGCGTGCGGTCCATCTACGTCGTGCAGTTGGACGGCACGAAGCTCGTTCGCCCGTTCATCGAGCGGGCGGTGCAGCAGGGGGTGCGGCGGATCGTGTTGGCCTCGGGGCGCGGGATCGACAATCCGGACTACGCGAAGGACAGCAGCGGTGTCTTCGAGGGCATCGTCGACAGTGAGGCCGCCGTGCGGGAGAGTGGTCTGGAGTGGACGATCAGCAGGCCGGGCTGGTTCGCGCAGAACTTCAGTGAGGGCTTCTTCGCCGATGCCGTCCGCGCCGGTGAGCTGCGGCTGCCCGCCGGCGATGGGGCGGCCAGCTTCGTCGATGCCGAGGACATCGCCGCCGTGGTGGTCGCCGCGCTGACCGAGG
>NZ_JBSGXP010000021.1:0-72949 GCF_053610105.1 Kitasatospora sp. NPDC054939
GGGCGGGGGCGACGCCGTAGCCGACCAGCACCGCCTTCCGCCCGGCGGCCGCGGCTCCCGAACAGTCCGCGGCCAGGGCGGGCGGCGCGGGAGGTACGGCGGCTGCCGCGGTCGGTGCGGTCGGCGCGGCCAGGTCGGCCGGTGCGATCGGTGCGGGCGCCGGGTCGGCCGGCGCCCCCTCCGCGGGCCCGGTGTCCACCGTGATGATCGCCGCGCCGACGTCCACCGTGGCCCCCTCGGGGAAGCCCAGCGAGTGCACCAGGCCGTCGAAGGGGATGGGGAGTTCGACCGCGGCCTTGGCGGTCTCCACCTCGCAGACGATCTGGCCGTCCCGGACGCGGTCGCCGACCGCCACGTGCCAGCGGAGGATCTCGGCCTCGGTCAGCCCCTCGCCGACGTCCGGCAGGGGGAAGCGCCGGAAGCGGGGCGGCGCGGGTGCGATTGCGGTCATCTTGGATCCTCAGTGCGCGAGGGCGCGGTCGACGGCGTCGAGCACCCGGTCCAGGTCGGGCAGGTACGACTCCTCCAGCCGGGACGGCGGGTACGGCAGGTGGAAGCCGCCGACCCGGAGCACCGGGGCCTGGAGGTGGTAGAAGCAGTGCTCGGTGACCCGGGCGGCGATCTCCGCGCCCGCGCCGAGGAAGACCGGCGCCTCGTGCACGACGACCAGCCGGCCGGTGCGGCGAACCGACTCCTGCAGGGTGGGGAAGTCGATCGGCGAGATCGAGCGCAGGTCGACCACCTCGATCGAGGTGCCCTCCTGCTCGGCCGCCGCCGCGGCCTCCAGGCAGACCTTCACCATCGGCCCGTACGCGGCGAGGGTGAGGTCCCGTCCGGGGCGGGCGATCCGGGCGGCGTGCAGCGGGGCGGCCGGGGCGGGGTCGACCCCGCCCTTGTCCCAGTAGCGGCGCTTGGGTTCGAAGAAGACCACCGGGTCGTCCGACTCGATGGCCTGGCGCAACATCCAGTAGCCGTCCGACGGGGTGGCGGGGGACACCACCTTGAGGCCGGCGGTGTGCGCGAACAGCGCCTCCGGCGACTCGCTGTGGTGCTCCACGGCGCCGATGCCCCCGCCGTACGGGATGCGGATCACCAGCGGTACCCGGACCTTGCCCAGCGAGCGGGCGTGCAGCTTGGCGACCTGGGCCACGATCTGGTCGAAGGCCGGGTAGACGAAGCCGTCGAACTGGATCTCGGCGACCGGCCGGTAGCCGCGCAGGGCGAGGCCGACGGCGGTGCCGACGATCCCGGACTCGGCGAGCGGGCTGTCCAGCACCCGGGCCTCGCCGAAGTCCTTCTGCAGCCCCTCGGTGATCCGGAAGACGCCGCCGAGCCTCCCGACGTCCTCGCCCATCAGGACGACCTTGGGGTCGCGCTCCATCGCGTGCCGCAGCGCCTCGTTGAGCGCCTTGGCGAAGGTCGGCTCCGCCACCGTCACCACTCCCCCGTGCTCTCGTGGCCGGTCGGGCCGTCGGCGAACGAGGCCAGGTAGGAGGCGAGTTGGGCGCGCTCCTCGGCGACCAGCGGGTGTCCTTCGGCGTACACGTGGTCGAACAGGCTGAGCGGGTCCGGATCGGCCGTGGCGCGGACCTCCTCGCGGATCCGGACCGCCAGCCGCTCGGCCTCCGCGTCCACCGCGGCGAAGTACTCCTCGTCGGCGTGGAACTCCCGGGCCAGGTGGGCCCGCAGCCGGGCGATCGGGTCCCTGGCGGCCCAGGCCTCGCGCTCGGCCTCGTGCCGGTAGCGGCTCGGGTCGTCCGAGGTGGTGTGCGCGCCCATCCGGTAGGTGTACGCCTCGATCAGCACCGGGCCCTGGCCGCTGCGGGCGTGCTCCAGGGCGGCCCGGGTGACGGCCAGGCAGGCCAGCACGTCGTTGCCGTCCACCCGGACGCCCGGGAAGCCGAAGCCCTGGGCGCGCTGGTGGATCGGCACCCGGCTCTGCCGCTCGGTCGGCTCGGAGATCGCCCACTGGTTGTTCTGGCAGAAGAACACCACGGGCGCGTTGTAGACGGCGGCGAAGTTGAACGCCTCGGAGACGTCGCCCTGGCTGGTCGAGCCGTCGCCGAAGTAGGTGACGACGGCGGTGCCGGCGCCGTCCTGGGCGACGCCCATCGCGTAGCCGGCGGCGTGCAGCGGGTGGGCGCCGACGACCAGGGTGTACAGGTGGAAGTTGTGCTCCTGCGGGTCCCAGCCGCCGTTGGTGGTGCCCCGGAAGACCTTGATCAGGTCGAGCGGGTCGATGCCGCGGCACCAGGCGACCCCGTGCTCCCGGTAGCTGGGGAACACGAAGTCGTCCGGCCGCAGGGCCCGCGCGGAGCCGATCTGGGCGGCCTCCTGGCCCAGCAGCGGGGTCCACAGGCCGAGTTCGCCCTGCCGTTGGAGGGCGGTCGCCTCGTTGTCGAAGCGCCGGACCAGCACCATGTCGCGGTACATGGCGCGGAGTTCGTCCGGGGTGCAGCCGGGGTCCAGGCCGGGGACGTGCACCCGCTCGCCCTCGGGGGTGAGCAGCTGGACCTGGTCGGTGGAGACCGGGGCGGCCTCCAGCCGGAACGGGCCGGGCCGGGTGCCGGGGTGGAGGTCGGGGTGCGGGGCGGGGTCGAGGCCGGGGTGCAGGCCGGGGTGCGGGTCGGCCGGGGTGCGGGTCGGGCTCATCGGAGGGCTCCCGTGGGGACGCGTGCGCCGTCAGGGGCCAGGGCGGCCCCGATCTCGGCGACCAGGTCGTGGGCGAAGCCCGGCATGGCGTCGCCCAGGAAGTAGAAGTGACCGCCGTGGTAGACCCGGCGGCGGTGGCCGGCCGAGGTCTCCAGGCCCCAGCCGGCCATCGCGGCCGGCGGGCCCCAGGCGTCCTCGGTGCCGCAGAAGACGCTGATCGGGCAGGGCAGCGGGGTGCGGTCCTGCGCCGGGCGGAAGGACTCCACCGCGCGCAGGTCGGAGCGGGTCAGCCGGACGAAGCGCTCGACGAACTCCGGTACCCGGGTGAGCTGTTCGGGCAGGCCGCCCATGGCGCCCAGCTCCCGCAGCAGGGCGTCGTCGGGCAGCAGCGACAGCCGCCGCAGGGTGCGGTAGCCGGGCGGGACGCGCCCGGAGACGCCCAGCCACACCGGCGGCCGGCCCACGGCGTCCAGCGCCCGGGCGGTCTCCAGGGCGACCAGCGAGCCGTAGCTGTGGCCGAACAGCGCGAGCGGGGCGTCGGACCACGGTTCGAGGTCGGCGACGGCCAGCGCGACGGCCTCCCCGAGGTCCTCCAGCGGCTCCTCGCCGTAGCGCTTGCCGCGCCCCGGCAGGTCGAGCAGCAGCAGCTCCCAGGTCTCCGGGAGCTCCCGGTGCAGCGGGTAGTAGGCGGAGGCCGAGCCGCCCGCGTGGTGGAAGCCGATCACCCGCAGCTCGGGGTCCTCGACCGCGCGCGGCCGGACGAAGGGGGTGGGCGTCGTCATGACAGCGGCTCCAGTTCGCGGACGCTGCCGGTGACGAACCCGCCCAGCAGCTCGAAGAGTTCGACCAGCGGAAGGTCGGCGGAGAGCTCGTCGACCGGCACCTCCACGCCGTAGGCCTCCTCGATCGCGATGGTCAGCTGCATCGCGGTGAAGGAGTCGCCGCCGACGTCGAGCAGGGACTGCGAGAGGTCCAGCAGCTCCTGGTCGGCGTGCAGCACCCGGGCGAGTTCGCGGCGCAGGAACGCACCGACGTCCGGCAGCCCGTCCGCCCGCGCCGGGGCCCGGCCGGGCGCCGCGTCGGCGGTGGCCGGGTCGGGCTCGTCGATCCAGCAGCGGACCCGGCGGAACGCGTACGTCGGCAGGTCGCCGGTGCGCGGGGTGCCGGGGCGGCGCAGCGACTCGAACCGCAGGTCGGCGCCGGCCCGGAAGAGCTCGGCCAGGGCGTCGAGCAGCAGGCCGGGCGCGGCGGCCGGATCGCCGTCGAGCAGCAGCAGCGACCGGCCCTCGCGGACCAGTTCGGCGACCGCCCCGGGCACGGCCGGGCGCTCCACGGTGTGGTCGACCCGCAGGCCGAGGCGGGCCAGCCGGCGGGCCAGCCGGACGCCCGGGGCGTCCGCGGAGTCGTCCGGGCCGTCCAGCGCCGGGTGGGCGGCGAGCAGGGCGTCCAGGCCGCGGCCGACCGCCGCGGTGTCCTCGGCGAGCCGCAGCCGCACCGGCGGCTGCGGGGAGGCGGCGCCGGCCGGGGAGCGGTCGAGCGCGTCGGCCGCGGCGGCCAGCCGGACGGCGAGCCGTTCGGCGTCGGCGCCGGTCACCGCGAGGCGGTACGGGAACGCCGTCCGGCCGTCGCGCAGGGTGGCGCAGACCGCCGCCAGCTCGGCCGGCCCGGTGCGGGCCAGCCGGGCGACGGTGTCCTCGGCGAGGGCGGCGAGGCTGTCGGGGTCCTTCGCCGAGAGGGTGAGCAGCTCCGGCCCTGCCGCGGCCGGTTCGGCCGGTGCCGGGGTGTACGCCTCCAGGACGGCGTGCGCGTTGGTGCCGCTCATGCCGAAGGCGCTGATGCCGGCGATCCGGCGCTGCTGCCCGGCCGGCCAGGGCCGGGTGCGGCGCGGCACCTCGACCCGCAGCCGCTGCCAGGGGATCAGCCGGTTGAGCGGGCCGGCCGACTCCGGCTGGCCGACCGGTACGGTGCCGTGGCGCAGCATCAGCACCAGCTTGATCAGCCCGGCGATGCCGGCCGCGCTCTCCAGGTGGCCGATCCGCGACTTGACGGTGCCGACCAGCAGCGGTTCGGTGCGGCCGGGCGCCCCGCTGCCGAGGACGGCGTCCAGTGCGCCGGCCTCGATCGGGTCGCCGAGCGAGGTGCCGGTGCCGTGCGCCTCCACGTAGCCGACCTCCGCCGGGGCGATCCCGCCGTCGGCCAGGGCGGCCCGGACGACCTGCTGCTGGGCGGGGCCGTTGGGCACGGTCAGGCCGGAGGAGGCGCCGTCGTGGTTGACGGCGGTGCCGCGCAGCACGGCGAGGACGGGGCGCTGCTCGCGTTCCGCGTCGGCCAGCCGCATCAGCACCAGGGTGCCGACGCCCTCGCCGCGGCCGTAGCCGTCCGCCGAGTCCAGGAAGGCCTTGGAGCGGCCGTCCGGGGCGAGGGCCTTGCTCTGGCAGAGCGAGACCATCAGGTCGGGGGAGAAGAACACGTTGGCGCCGCCGACCAGGGCGTAGCGGCACTCGGCCCGGCGCAGGCTCTGTGCGGCCAGGTGGAGCGCGACCAGCGAGGAGGAGCAGGCGGTGTCGACGGTCAGCGCGGGCCCGGAGAAGCCGAGTGCGTAGCTGATCCGGCCGGCCGCCATGGCGTGGCCGCCGCCGGTGCCGTAGTAGGGGTCGAGCGCGGTGCGGTCGGCGCGGTGGCCGAGCCGCTCGGTGTAGTCGGCGGTCATCAGGCCGACGAACACGCCCGCCTCCAGCCGCTCCTGGCGGCGGACGGCGATCCCGGCCCGCTCCATCGCCTCCCAGGAGGTCTCCAGCAGCAGCCGCTGCTGGGGGTCGAGGGTCTCCGCCTCGCGCTGCGAGATGCCGAAGAAGGCGGGGTCGAAGTGGGCGACGTCGCGCAGGAATCCGGCGCGGTCGACGTAGGAGCGGCCGGGCCGCTCGGCGCCCGCGGTGAAGACCGAGCGCAGGCCGGGGCGGTCCTCGGGGATCGGGCCGACCGGGTCGGTGTCGCCGAGCAGGAAGTCCCAGTACTCCTCGGGGGTGGTCTGTCCGCCGGGGAGCCGCAGGCCCAGGCCGACCACGGCCAGCGGTGCGGTGGCGGCGTCCTCCAGTGCGCGGATCCGGGCCTTCAGCCGCTGCGACTGGGCGAGCTGCTGCTCCATGATGCGGCGCAGGTCATCGGTGTCCATGGTCACCTCACAGATCCACGGTCAGGTCGTCGGACAGGGCCTTGAGGAGCTCCTCGTCGCTCAGGGCGGCGAGGGTGTCCTCGGCGAGCGGCGCGGCCGGGGCGGCCGTCGGCGCGGTGGGGGCGGTGGCCGCCGCGGGGACGGCGGGGGCTTCGGACGGGGCGAGGTCGATCTGCTCGACGACGAACGCGGCCAGCTCCCGGACGGTCGGGTAGTCGATCGCGACGGTGGAGGGCAGTTCGGTGTCCAGGGCGCCGCCCAGGATGTCGCCGAGGTCGAGGACCATGATCGAGTCCATCCCGGCCTCCTCGAAGCCGCGGTCGTGGTCGGCGACGGCGTCGGGCTCGCCGAGCGTCTCGCCGATCAGCACCCGCAGGGTCTCCCGGAGCACGTTCTCGCGGTCCTCGTCCGGCAGGTCGGCCAGCAGGGCCCGCAGCCAGCCGCGCCGGCGGTCGCCCTCGGGCCGGTCGGGCGCGGCGGCGTCCTGCGCCGGGCGCTCGGCGGCGGGCTCGGGGCGGGCCGGCACGGCCAGCTCCTGGACCAGGGCCGAGCGCGGGTGGCCGCGCAGTGCCTCCAGGTACCGGGTGACGTCGATGTCGACGGCGAGCAGTCGGGCGCCGGCCGCCGAGGCGGCGTAGCCGAGCAGGGGTTCGGCGGCGTCGTCGGTCAGCGGTTCGATGCCGAGCCGGCCGATCGCCCGGCGGGCCGCCTCCGAGGCCGCCATGCCGCCCTTGGCCTGCGGCACCCACGGCCCCCATTCGACGGCGGTGGCGGGCACGCCGCGGTGCCGCAGCGATTCGGCGAGGCCGTTCAGGTAGCCGTTGGCGGCGCCGTAGTTGGCCTGGCCGGCGTTGCCGAGCAGTCCGGCCGCCGAGGAGAACAGCACGAAGGCGGTCAGCGGGATGCCGCGGACGGCGTCGGCGAGGTTGCCCGCGCCGCGCGCCTTGGCGGCGAACACGGTCTCCCAGTCCTCGGCGGTCAGCTGGTCGAAGGCGTGGTCGGCGGTGGCGCCGGCCAGGTGGAAGACGCCGCGCAGCGGGGCGTCCTGGACGGCGGCGGCCACGGCGGCGGCCGTCGCCCCCGGGTCGGTGAGGTCGGCCGCGACCACCCGGACGGCGGTGCCGCCGGCCCGCAGCCGCTCGATCACCTCCTCGGCGACCGGGTCGGGCGCCGAGCGGCCGACCAGGGTGACGGCGGTGGCGCCCTGGCGGACGACGGCCTGCGCGACGCTCAGGCCGAGCGCCCCGAGCCCGCCGGTGACCAGCACTCCGCCGCCCTGCCACTGCGGCACCGCCGGCGAGGGCATCGCCGCGGTGAGCCGGGCCAGCCGGGCGCCGTCGGCGCCGACCGCGATCCGGGTCTCCGGGATCCCCCGATCGAGCAGCAGGGTGAGGGTGCCGGCCAGCTGCTCGGGCTGCCAGCCCTCGTCCAGGACGACCCGCAGGATCCGGCGCTCGGCGTCCTCGGCCTCCAGGGCGGCGGTCATGCCCCAGAGCGCCTCGCGGACGGGTGCGGCCTCCGGGCCGCCGGTGCCGAGCACCGCGTACGGGGTGGTGCGGGGCGCGGACCGCAGGGTGGCGGCCAGCTCCAGGGCGGCGGCGAGGGCCGCCCGGTCGTCCGCGCCGCCGGGGCAGCGGGCGTCGACCAGCAGCTCGGTGGCCGCGGAGACGGTGTCGGAGACCCGGTGGCCGAGCTGTTCGAAGGCCTCGGCGATCCGCAGGCCGGGCCCGTCGGCGGCCCCGAGCACGGTGACCGTGCGGCCGGGCGCGCCCCGGCCGTCGAGGGCCGGCTCGGCCATCCAGGCCAGCTCGTAGGCGTTCGGCTGGCCGTCGCGCAGGCTCTGGCGGAGCATCGCGCGGCGGGCGTTGCGGACCCGGAAGTCCTCGGCGACCAGCAGCGACCGCCCGTCCGGGGTGAACAGGTGCAGCTCGGCGGTGCCGACCCGGCGCCGCCCGTTGGGCAGCGGCTCGGACTTCAGGGTCCGGATGTGGCCCCAGAGTTCGGGTTGCGGCGCGGACCGCTCGGGGAAGGTGATCCGGCCCGCCGAGAACGGGATGGCCAGGGTCGCGGCGCTGTGCACCTGGTCGTCGACCATGAAGCCGGCCGTGGACTGGAACACCGCGTCGATCAGGCCCGGGTAGACCTCGTAGTCGGTGACGGCGTCCGGCAGCTGCGGCTGGGCGTAGCGGACCAGCGCCTCGCCGTCCTTGATCCACAGATCGGCGATCCAGCGGAAGGACGGGCCGAGGTTGTAGCCCAGCGCGCGGAAGTAGTCGTAGAAGGCCCGGCCGGAGACGTGCCGGTCGGCCTCGGCGATGAACGCCCGGGTGTCCGTGGCCGCGGGGCGGATCCCCTCGCTCGGGCAGCCGAGCCGCGCCGACAGGTGCTTCTCCCAGACGCCCTGCTCCGGGTCCAGCAGGCTGTGCAGGGCGACCGTCCGGGAGGCGCCCTCCCCGCCGACCAGGATCTGCACGTCGTAGGACTCGCCGTCCTTGATCACCAGCGGGCGCGGGCAGATCAGGTCCTCCACGGCGAGGCCTTCGCCGCCGCCGGCGATCGCGGAGAGGATCGTCGCCAGGTGGGAGGAGGCCGGGGTGAGGACGGTGTCCTCGATCCGGTGGTCGGTCAGGTACGGCGGGAACTCGGCGCTGCGGGTCAGCGCGAAGACCCGGCCGTCGAGGGCGGGGGAGCGCAGCTCGGCGCCCCAGTGCCGGCCGCCGGCGGGTGCCGCCGGTGCGGAGGCCGCGGCGGTGTCGGCGGCGGCGGTCGCGGGGGCCGCGGCCGGGGTCCAGTAGCGGGTCGCGGCGAACGGGTGCAGCGGGGCCGGGGCCTTCGCGGCTCCGGTCGCGGCCTGCACGGCCGCCCAGTCGAGCTCCTGGCCCTGCTCGTACAGCGCCGCGGCGGCGGTGAGCAGCGCGGTGCGGTCGGCGGTGCGGCGGCGCAGCGACGGGTACGCCCCGCCGGCCGGCACGGTGCCGGCCGCGTGCAGCAGGTTGACCAGGGTGCGGTCGGGGCCGAGCTCCAGCAGCACGTCGGTGCCGAGCTCCAGCAGCGCCCGGGCGCCGTCGTGGAAGCGCACCGCCTGCCGCAGGTGCCGGGCCCAGTAGGCCGGGCCGTACGCGCCGTCCTCCAGCACCCGGCCGGTGAGGTTGGAGACGATCGGGATCCGCGGCGTACGGAACGCCAGCCCGGCCACGATCCGCTCCAGTTCGGCGGCGACCGGTTCGACGTAGCGCGAGTGCATGGCCGAGGAGACGGCCAGCTGCTGGGCGCGCACCCCCGCCTCCTTGGCGCGGCGGGCCACCTCGGCGACGCCCTGCGGCGAGCCGGAGACCACGGTGGAGCGCGGCCCGTTGAGCCCGGCCACGTCGCAGTCGGTGCCGGCCACCAGCTCCTCGGCGGTGGCGGCCGGGGCGACCAGCGAGAGCATCGCGCCGGGGCCGGTGCTCGCGATCAGCCGGGCCCGGTGGGCGGCCAGGGCGAGGCCGTCGGCCTCGTCCAGGGCGCCGGCCACCACGGCCGCGGAGATCTCGCCGAGGCTGTGCCCGGTGACCGCGGACGGGGTGACCCCCCAGGACTTCCACAGCTCGGCGAGCGCCAGCTCCAGGGCGACGATGGCGGGCTGGGCGAGGTCGATCCGCTCCAGCGCCCGGTCGTCGAGGCCGTCGACGACCAGTTCGCGCAGTCCGGTGCCGAGCAGCGGCGTCAGGACGGCGTCGCAGCGGTCGAAGACGGCGCGGAAGACCGGCTCGGTGTCGTACAGCTCGCGGCCCATCCCGGCGTACTGGCTGCCGGAGCCGGTGAACAGGAAGGCGACCTTCGGCTCGCGGCCGCCGGTGTGGGCCGGCCCCTCGCTGCCGAACGCGTCGAGCAGCTGCTCGCGGGTGGTGCCGAGCAGCGCCCGGCGGACCGGGAAGTGCGTCCGGCCGGCGCCGGCGGTGGCGGCGAGCCCGGCCGTTCCGGCGGGCGTGCCGGGCTGCGCCAGGCGGTCCTTCCAGAGGGCGGCGAGGCGCTCCCAGGCGGCCGGGTCGGGGGCCGACACCGGCACCAGGAACGGGCCCTGCGGCTCCTCGGCGGGCACGGCCGCCGGGTCGTCGGCCGGTGCCTCGCCGATCACCAGGTGGGCGTTGGTGCCGCTGAAGCCGAAGCCGGAGACGCCGGCTAGGCGCGGGCCGCCGGAGCGCCGCCAGGGGGTGAGCGAGTCGACCACGCGGATGTTCATCTCGTCCCACGGGACGTGCGGGTTCAGCTCCTCGCAGTGCAGCGAGGCGGGGATCCGGCCGTGCCGCAGCGCCAGGACGACTTTGAACACGGAGGCCATCCCGGCCGCCGACTCGGCGTGCCCGAGGTTGCTCTTCACCGAGCCGACCTGCAGCGGCTCGCCCGGCTTGCGGCCCCGGCCGAGCACGGCCCAGGCGGAGTTGAGCTCGATCGGGTCGCCGAGCGAGGTGCCGGTGCCGTGCGCCTCCAGGTAGGAGACGTCGGCGGGTGCGACGCCGGCGTCGGCCAGCGCGGCGGTGATCACGGCCTGCTGGGCGGTGCCGCTGGGCACGGTGAGGCCGGAGGAGGCGCCGTCCTGGTTGACCGCGCTGCCGTGGATCACGGCGTGCACCCGGTCGCCGTCGCGGCGGGCGTCGCTGAGCCGCTTGAGCACCAGCACCCCGCAGCCCTCGGCCCGGACGAAGCCGTTGGCGTCGGTGGAGAAGGTCTTGCAGCGGCCGTCCGGCGACAGCATGTGGGCCCGGCTCACCGCGACCGAGGTCTCCGGCGAGCTGATCACGTTGACGCCGCCGGCCAGCGCCCGGTCGCTCTCGTACGAGCGCAGCGAACGCACCGCCAGGTGCAGCGCGGTCAGCGAGGAGGAGCAGGCGGTGTCGACCGCGAGGGCCGGGCCGTTCAGGCCGAGGGTGAAGGCGATCCGGCCGGCCGCCGCGTTGAGCGCGGTGCCGGAGGCGAAGTACGCGTCCAGGCCGCCGAGTCCGGCGCTCTCCAGGTGCCGGGCGTAGTCGGAGTTGCTGATGCCGACGAACACGCCGGTGCGGGTGCCCTTGAGGGCGCTCGGCGCGGTGCCGCTGTCCTCCAGGGCGTGCCAGGACGCCTCCAGCAGCAGGCGCTGCTGCGGGTCGAGGCTCTGCGCCTCGCGCGCCGGGATGCCGAAGAAGGCGGCGTCGAAGCGGGCGATGTCGGAGAGGAAGCCGCCCTGGTCGGTGGAGATCCGGCCGGTGTCCAGCGGGTCGGTGGAGTGCAGCCGCCCGGCGTCCCAGCGGTCGGCCGGCACGGTGGTGACGGCGTCGGTGCCGGTGCGCAGCAGCTCCCACAGCTCGTCGACGCCGTCGGCGCCGGGGAAGCGTCCGGCCAGGCCGACCACGGCGATCGGCTCGGCGGTGCCGGGCCGCTGCTCCGGGGCGGGAACGGCGCCGTCCGCGGCGGGTGCGGCGGCCCGTTCGGGGCGCCGGCGGGGTGCGGCCGGGGCGCTGGTCACCTGCTGCAGGACGGCGGCGGCCAGGTCGGAGACGGTCGGGCTGTTGAAGACGTCGGCGACGTCCAGCCGCAGGCCGTACGCCTCGGAGAGGTCGCGGGCCAGGTCCACGGCCATGATCGAGTCCAGGCCGAGGTCGAAGAAGCCGGTCCGCTCCGGGACGGCGCCCGCGTCGGCGTGGCCGAGCACGGCGGCCAGCAGGGCGGCGACCTCGGTCCGGGCGGCGGCGGCCCGGACGCCCTCGGGCAGGGCGAGCAGCCGGATCCGGCCCGGGGCCTCCTCGGCCGGCGCGGCGGCGGTGCCCGGCCCGGCCGTCCCGGCGGCCCCCGCGGCCCCGGGGGCGGTCGGCGGCACCAGGCGGGCGAACAGCGGTCGGCGGCGGACGGTCGAGACCACCTCGACGAAGCGGGCCCAGTCCATCGCGCAGGCCAGCAGGTGCGCGCCCTCGCCGGGCGCGGCGGCGGCCAGCGCGGCGGTGCCCTGGGCGGGCGTCAGCTCGGCCAGGCCCATCCGGGCCAGCTTGCGGCGCTTCTCCTCGTCGGCCATGCCGTCCAGGCCCCAGGTGCCGTACGCGACGCTGGTGGCCGGGAGCCCGGCGGCGGCCCGGTGGGCGGCGATGGCGTCCAGGCCGCCGTTGGCGGCGGCGTACCCGCCGCGGCCCTCGTGGCCCCAGAGCGCGGAGACCGAGGAGGTCTGCACGAAGAAGTCCAGCGGCCAGTCGCGGGCGGCCAGGTGCAGCCACCAGGCGCCGCTGTACTTGCCGCGCAGCGCCGCCGCGAAGTCGGCGGCCCCGGCCGTGGCGAGCGCGGCCTCGGGCAGCGTGCCCGCGCCGTGCACCACGCCGCGCACCGGCGGCAGCCCGTCCAGGGCGCGCAGCGCCGTGGCGAGCTCGGCGGGCGCGTCGCAGTCGGCGGCGCGGTAGCGGACGTCGGCACCCTCGGCGCGCAGTGCGGCGAGCGCGCCCGCGGCCTCGGCGGACAGCCCCTCCTCGGGGGTGCGGCCGACCAGCAGCAGGTGGCGGGCGCCGCGTCGGACCAGGTCCGCGGCGACGGCCCGGCCGATCGCGCCGAGTCCGCCGGTGAGCAGGTACGAGCCGTCGGCGGTGACCGGCAGTTCGGGGCTCCACCCGTCGGCGACCGGCCGCAGCCGGGCGGCCAGCACGCGGCCGTCGCGGACCGCCGCGAGGTCCTCCGCGGAGTCCGAGCGGACCAGGGCCAGCAGGGCGCGGGCGTCGTCCGCGGTGGGTGCGGCCGGCACGTCGACCGTGCCGCCCCAGACGGCGCCCAGCTCCAGGCCGAGGACGGGGGAGAGGCCGTGCAGCAGTCCGGCGGCGGTGGCCGGTACGGCGTCCGCCGGCAGGATCCGGCGGGCGCCCCGGGTGACCGCGAACGCCCGGCCGCCCGGACCGGCCGCGTACAGCGAGCGGACCGCCGAGACCACCGAGGCGAGCAGCTCGGCGCCCTCGCCCGCCGGGTCGCCGGGTGCGTCGGCGCTCTCCGGCAGCGCGGCGGCGGACGGGACGAGCACCAGGTCGACCGGGCGGCCGTCGGTGCGGGCGGCCCAGAACTCCTGCCACCCGGCGTCGTCGGCGGGCAGCGCGGCGTGCGACCAGCCCGTCGGCAGTCCGGCGGGGACCGGCCCGACCACGGTGCCGGCCGGGCCGGCCTGCGCGGCCAGCAGGGCGAGCAGCGCGGTGTCGTCGCCCGCCAGGACCAGCGCGTGGCCCCCGGCGGGGGCGGGCAGCGCCCCCGCCGGCTGCCAGTCCAGCTCGTACAGCGGCGCGGCCTCCGGCGCGGGTGCCGCGTCGGCGGTGGCCTCCGGGGCGTGGGTCGCCCGCTGCCACGGGTAGCCGGGCAGGTCGAGCACGGCGCGCGGCAGCTCCGGGCGCGGCCCGGCGTGCGCGGCGTCCACCAGGGCGACGGCGGGCGGGTCCTGACCGGCCGCCAGGGCGGTCAGTGCGGCGAGCGCCGCGGTCCGGTCGGCGGCGGAGACCTGCGCGAGGACGGCCAGCCGGGCCCGGCCCAGGCTCACGGTGTGCGCGAACGCGCCGTACGCGGCGTCGTCCAGGCCGGCCAGCCGCTCGGCGAGCAGCCCGGCCAGGGTGCGCAGCGCCTCCGGGGTCGCCGCGGACAGCTCGAAGCCGGCCACCGGCGCCGTCCCGGCGGCGGACCCGGAGGGCCCGGAGGACCTGTCGGAGCCGTCGGCCGGTTCGGCGGCGCCGAGCACCACGTGCGCGTTGGTGCCGCTCATCCCGAAGGAGCTGACGCCGGCGTAGCGGCCGGTGCCCTCCGCCTCCCACGCCCGGGCCTCGGCGGAGACCGTGACGGCGGTGCCGTCCAGCTGGATCCGCGGATTGAGGGTGGTGAAGTGCGCCAGCGGCGGCACCTCGCGGTGGCGCAGGCAGAGGATCGCCTTGATCAGCCCCATCACCCCGGCGGCGGCCTCCTGGTGGCCGAAGTTCGCCTTGAGCGAGCCGACGTGCAGGGTGGTCCCGCCGTTGCGGCGGCCCAGCGCGGCGACGATCGCCTCCATCTCGATCGGGTCGCCGAGCGAGGTGCCGGTGCCGTGCGCCTCCAGCAGGCCGATGTCGGCCGGGTCCAGGCCGGCGTCGGCCAGCGCGGCCTCGATCAGCGCGATCTGGGAGAGCACGTTGGGCGCGGTGAAGCCGGAGGAGCGGCCGTCCTGGTTGGTGGCGGTGCCGTGCACGACGGCCAGCACCCGGTCGTGGTCGCGCCGGGCGTCGGCGAGCCGCTTGAGGACGACCAGGCCGGCGCCCTCGCCGCGGACGAAGCCGTTGGCGCGGGCGTCGAACGCCCGGCACAGCCCGTCCGGGGAGAGCGAGCGGGTCTGCTCGATCACCCGGGTGGAACCCGGCGAGAGCACCAGGTTGACGCCGCCCGCCAGGGCCACGTCGACCTCGCCCCGGCGCAGCGCCTGGGCGGCCTGGTGCACCGCGACCAGCGAGGATGCGCAGGCGGTGTCGATGGCGACGGCCGGGCCGGTCAGCCCCAGCGAGTAGGCGATCCGGCCGGCCGCGAAGCTGTGGCCGTTGCCGGTGGTCCAGTAGGCGTCCGGGTCGCCGGCCAGCCAGTCCGCGTAGTCCTGGCGGCCGGTGATGCCGACGTAGGTGCCGACCTGCCGGCCGGCCAGGGCGTCCGGCGCCAGCGCGGCGTGCTCCAGCGCCTCCCAGGCGACCTCCAGCAGCAGGCGGTGCTGCGGGTCGATCGCCCGGGCCTCGCGCGGGCTGATCCCGAAGAAGGCGGCGTCGAAGTCGAGCACCCCGTCCAGGAAGCTGCCCCGGTGGGGCAGGTCGGCCCACTCGGCGGCGAACGGGCCCATCCGCTCGGCGGGGCGCGGCCGGACGTGGTCGGCGCCGCCCCGCAGGGCAGCCCAGTAGCCGTCCAGGTCGCGGATGCCGCCGGGGGCGCGCAGTCCGGCGCCGATCACCGCGAGCGGCTGGCTGCCGCTGCTCTCGGCCAGCTGGGCCTTCAGGTTCTTGATGGTCTCCAGCGCCCGGGTCAGCGGGGTGACCGCGCCGGCTGCGCCGTTGTTCGATGTCATCTGGGAGCGTCCCTGTCTCGGTGCCGTGGTCGGTTCGGGGGCTGCCTGCACGGCTCAGCCCGCCGTGATCGCGGTCTGAAGCCGCTCGCTGAGCGCGCCCGAAAGGGCACGCGAGTTGCCGTAGGTCCACAGGAGGGTGGGGGAGAGGGTGAGGCCGAACGAGGCCTCCAGCCGGTTGCGCAGCTCCAGGCTCATCAGCGAGTCCAGCCCCATCGCCTTGAACGGGGTCTCCTGCGCGATGCCGGCCGGGTCCAGCCGGAGCACCCGGCCGACGTTCTCCCGGACCCTGGTCTCCACCAGCCCCTGGCGGCCGGTCTCGTCGGTGCTGCGGAACAGCGCCAGGAAGTCGCCGCCGGCCGGGGCCGCGCCCTGCTCCCGCTGCATCCGGTGCAGCGTCCGCCAGGTCTTCTGGGCGGCCGTGCCCGGGTAGGCGTCGAACCACTGCCGCAGGTCGAGCGGCACGTAGCCGACCACCTGGCGGTCCTGGCCGAGCAGCCGGGCGAGGGCCGCCCACGCCTCACCGGCGGTGAAGGCGCCCAGGCCGTGGTCGCCGAGCCGGGCGCCGCGGATGTCCTCCCGGGCGGCCAGGCCGATCTCCGCGAACGGGCCCCACTGGACGGCCAGCGCCGGGCGGCCCGCCCGGCGGCGGGCCTCGGCCAGCGCGTCGAGGTAGGCGTTGGCGGCGGCGTAGCCGGCCTGGCCGGGGTTGCCGATCAGCGAGGCGACCGAGGAGAACAGCACGAACAGGTCGAGCGGGTCGTCGGCGGTCGCCGCGTCCAGGTGCCGGGCGCCGTCCACCTTGGGGGCCAGCACCCGTGCGGTCTGCTCGGGGCGCAGGTTCAGCACGGTGGCGTCGTCCAGCACGCCGGCCGCGTGCACCACCCCGCGCAGCGGCGGCAGTTCGGCCCGCACCGCGTCCAGGGCGGTGCGCAGCGCGGCGCCGTCGGCGACGTCCACCGCGTGCACGGCCACCCGCACGCCGGCCGCCCGCAGCCGGGCGATCCGCCGCTCGGCGTCCGGGCCCGGCGCCGACCGGCCGAGCAGCACCAGCGCGCCGGCGCCGTGCTCGGCGAACCACTCGGCCAGCGACAGGCCGAGCGCGCCCAGGCCGCCGCTGACCAGGTAGCTGCCGTCGGCCCGGAAGCGGCCGCCGGGCATCGCCTCCGGCACCACGCTGCGCACCGTCTCCGGGCGGTCCAGCACGAACTTGCCGATGTGCCGGCCGTGCGACATCTCGCGCAGCACCTCGGCGGCGTCCGCGAAGGCGTGCGAGAGCCGGGGCAGCGGCCTGATCCGGCCGTCGGCGACCAGCCGCCAGGCCTCCGCGAACAGCCGGGCGAACTTCGCCGGGCGGCGGTCGAGCAGCCCGGCCAGGTCGACGGAGGCGAAGCTGATGCTCTTGCGGAACGCGGCCAGGCTGAGGTTGCGGGCGCCGTAGATGTCCTTCTTGCCGACCTCGACGAACCGGCCGTCCTCGGCGAGCGCGTCCAGGCCGAGCGGGATCGCCGCGCCGGTCAGCGAGTTGAGCACCACGTCGACGCCCCGGCCGCCGGTCGCCCGGTGCACGCCCTGCGCCCAGGAGAGGTCGCGGGAGTCGAAGACGTGCGCGATGCCGAGCCCGCGCAGGTGGGCGCGCTTCTCCTCGGTACCGGCGGTGGCGATCACCTCGGCGCCCAGGGCGCGGGCCACCTGGACGGCCGCCAGGCCGAGGCCGCCGGCCGCCGAGTGCACCAGCACGGTCTCGCCGGCCTCCAGCCGGGCCAGGTCGTGCAGCGCGTACCAGGCGGTGCCCAGGACCAGCGGCAGGCCGGCCGCGTCGGCGTCGGAGAGGCCGTCCGGGACGGGCTGCACGTGCTCCGCCCGCAGGGTCAGGTGGGAGGCCAGCGCGCCCATCGCGCAGGCGGCCACCCGGTCGCCGACGGCCAGGCCGCAGACCCCGGCGCCGACCGCGGTGACCCGGCCCGCGCACTCGCCGCCGAGCAGCGCGGCGCCGCCCGAGCGGTCGGGGTAGGTGCCCATGGTCTTCATCACGTCGATGAAGTTGAGGCCGGCCGCGGTCACCTCGATCTCGACCTCGCCCGGGCCGGGCGCCCGGCGGGCGAGCGGACGGTAGCCGACCGCGTCCCAGAAGCCGGGCCGGTCGGTGGCCAGCCGGAACGGCTGGTCGGACGCGCGCCACGGGGCGGTGGGGGCGGGCTCGTCGACGTCCGGTCCGCCCGGCACCAGCCGGGCCACCAGCCGGCGTCCGGCCCGCAGCGCTACCTGGTCCTCGCCGTCGCCGGTGAGCAGTTCGGCCGCGCAATCGGCGGCCCAGTCCGCGGTGCCGGGCAGGACGTCGACCAGCAGCGCCTCCAGCTCCGGGTGCTCCCGGCGGACGACCCGGGTGAAGCCCCAGAACAGAGCCGCGCCCGGATCCGGCGCATCGGCCGGCAGGACGGCCTGGGCGGCGGCGGTGACCACGGCGAGCCGGGGCGCGGAGGGCAGCGCGCCGGCCGCCCGGACCAGGTCGGCGACGGTGTCCAGTGCGGCGCGCTGGGCGCTCAGCCCGGCCGCGGCGTCCGGGGCCAGGAGGGCGATCCCGGCCGGTGCGCCGGTGAGGTCCGCCGGGCCGCCGACGGCGACCTCGGCCCCGGCCGCGGCGAGCGCCGCCGCCAGCTCCTCGGCGCGCGCCCCGGAGCCGACCAGCAGCCAGCGGCCGGGCTCCCCGGCGGGTGCCGGGCGGGGCTCCTCGGCGAAGCGCAGCCGGTACTCGCGCCCGGCCTCCTCCGCGCCGTCGGCGGCCTGCTCCAGGGGCTGCATCCGCAGGCCCTCCATGGTCAGCAGCGGCTGCCGGTCGGCGTCGTACAGGTACAGGTCGAAGGTGTCCGCGGCCCGCCGCACCGCCGCGGACCAGAGCCCGGTGACGGTCTCGGCGAGGTCGGCGAGCAGGTGGATCCGGTGCACGCCGACCGGCACCACCAGGCCGTCGCCGCTGCACAGCGGCAGTACCGCCTGCAGCGCGCCGTCCCACAGCGCCGGGTGCAGGCCGTGCGGGCGGGCGCCGGCCCGGCAGCGGGCGGCCAGCTCGACCCGGGCGAGGGTGCGGTCGCCGTCGGCGTGCAGCGCCCGGACGCCCTGGAAGGCCGGGCCGTAGTCGAGGCCGCGGGCCGCCGTCGCGGCGTAGAACTCCTCGGCGGACTGCGGCGCGTGGTCGAGCAGCTGCGCCGGGAACGGCTCGTCGGCGACGGCCGCCGGCTGTCCGGCCGCCCGGGCGGTGGCGTGCACCGTCCAGCCGTCCGCGCCGTCGGGCAGCGACAGCAGGGTGAACGAGCCGCCCTCGCTGACGTCGTCGCGCCAGAGCGCGCCCAGGTGGGCCGGGCCCTCGCCGAGGGTCAGGTCACTGGCGAAGGAGACGTCGGTGAGCACCGCCGGCAGCACGCCGTGCCGGGAGCGGGCGGCGCCCAGCGCGTACGCCAGCATCGCGGCGCCGGGCAGCACCACGGCCTCGCCGACCCGGTGGTCGGAGAGCCAGGGCGCGCCGTCGGTGGACAGGTCCAGGGTGCCGTGCCAGGTGTCCTGCTCGGTGACGGCCGGCTCCAGCCGGAAGACCGAGGAGTCCCGGTCGACCGCCCGGCGCGAGGTGTCCAGCCAGTACGCGGCGCGCTGCCACGGGTAGCCGGGCACCTCGGCGAAGGCGCGCGGCAGGCCGGCGAACGGCTCCAGTCCGGCC
Source organism: Kitasatospora sp. NPDC054939 (assembly GCF_053610105.1). Classification (NCBI taxonomy): domain Bacteria; kingdom Bacillati; phylum Actinomycetota; class Actinomycetes; order Kitasatosporales; family Streptomycetaceae; genus Kitasatospora; species Kitasatospora sp. NPDC054939. The sequence goes on from NZ_JBSGXP010000021.1 coordinate 18,574, forward strand.
GGGTAGGCGCGGGCCAGGGCGTTCGCCAGGTCGCGGGCCGAACCGGCCTGGCGGCGCAGCGAGGTCAGCACGGCGGCCTGCGGCTCGCGGGCCCCGGCCAGCTGTTCGACGGCGGGGGCCAGGATCGGGTGCGGGCTGATCTCCACGACGTGGGTGACGCCCGCGTCGAGCAGCTCGCCCAGCGCGTCGGCGAACAGCACCGGGCGCCGCAGGTTCTCCACCCAGTAGCCGGTGTCCATCTCCGGGCCGGCCAGCTGCTCCACCCGGACGGTCGACATCAGCGGGATCCGGCCGGCGCGCGGACGGACCGGCTCCAGGGCGGCCGTGAGGTCCTCGCGCAGCTCGTCCATCTGCGGGCTGTGCGAGGCGTAGTCGACGTTGACCATGCGGCAGAAGACGCCCTCGGCCTCCAGGATCTCCTTGAGCGCCTCGACGGCGTCGCTCTCCCCGGACAGTACGCAGGAGCTCGGGCCGTTGTTGACGGCGACCGACACCAGCTCCTCGAAGCCGGCCAGCGCCTCCCGGGCGGCCTCGATGCCCAGGTCGACGGCGAGCATCCGGCCCCGGCCGGACATCCGGCGGGCGATCGCGCTGCGCCGGGCGATGATCAGCGCGGCGTCCTGGTACGAGAGGATGCCGGCCAGGGTGGCGGCGGTGACCTCGCCCTGGCTGTGGCCGATCACCACGTCCGGCTCGACCCCGGCGGCGCGCCAGAGCTCGGCGATGCCCAGCGAGACGGCCCACAGGGTCGGCTGGACCATGTCGAGGCGCTCCAGCCAGCCGTCGCCGGCCCGGCCGGAGACCACCTCGACGAGGTCCCAGTCGGTGTACGGCCGCAGGGCCTCGGCGCAGCGGTGGATCACCGCGGCGAAGGCCGGGCGGTCCCGGTAGAGTTCGGCGCCCATGCCGGCCCACTGGGAGCCCTGGCCGGGGAAGACGAAGGCGGTGCGACCGGCCGGGTCCGTGCTGCGGCCGGTCGCGGCGGGGGCCGGCTCGGCGGCCGGGTCGGCGGCGAACTCCTTCAGCAGGGCGGCGAGTTCGGCGGCGTCCTCGGCGACGAAGGCGGCCCGGGAGGGGAGCGAGTCGCGGCGGTGGGCCAGCGTGCCGGCCAGCTCGGCGAGGGCGGCCGGGCCGACCTCCCCGGCGGCGGCGAGCTGCTCGGCCAGGCCGGCGGCCCGGTCGCGCAGCGCCTGCTCGTTGTGCCCGGAGACCGGGACGACGAGCGGCAGTTCGACGGCCGCGGGGGCGCCGTCGGCGGCGGCCGGAGCCGCGGCCGGGGCGCGCATCACGACCGCGTGGGCGTTGGTGCCGCCCCACCCGAAGGAGTTGACGCCCATGTAGACGGGACCGTCCTCCGGGAGGGGCAGCGGCTCGCGTACGACACGCACGTTCAGCTCGTCGAAGGGGATCCGGGGGCTGAGGGTCTCGGCGTGCAGGCTCGGCGGGACGACACCGTGCTCCAGCGACAGCACGACCTTGAACAGGCCGGCCAGGCCGGAGGCGGCCTCCAGGTGTCCCACGTTCGACTTGACCGAGCCGATCGCGAGCGGTCCGGCGCTGTGGCGCCGCTGACCGAGGGCGCGACCGATGGCGCCGGCTTCCACGGGATCTCCGCGGCGGGTGCCGGTGCCGTGTGCTTCCACGTACGCGAGCTCGTCGAGGGGTACGCCGGCGTCCGCGTAGACGCGGCGCAGCAGGTCCTCCTGGGCCTCGGGGCTCGGGGTGACCAGGCTGTCGCCGCCGCCGTCGTTGTTGACGGCGGTACGGACGATCACGGCGTGGATGCGGTCGCCGTCCGCGAGGGCCCGGGCGAGGGTCTTGACGTACACCGCGGCGACGCCCTCCCCCCGGACGAAGCCGTTGGCGGCGTCGGCGAACGCGGCGCAGCGGCCGTCGGGGGACAGGCCGCCGAAGTGGGTGAGGCCGATCGAGACGTCGGGCGTCAGGATCAGGTTGACGCCGCCGACCAGCGCGGCGTCGATCTCGCCGGCCCGCAGCGCCTGGGCGGCCAGGTGCAGGGCGACCAGCGAGGAGGAGCAGCCGGTGGCGACGCTCAGGCTGGGGCCGCGCAGGCCGAGGAAGTAGGAGAGGCGCGCGGCGATCACGTCGATGGCGTGGCCGACCGCGGAGCGCTGGGTGGCGCCGCCGACGGTGTTCTTGCGCAGCAGCTCGTAGTCGTGCCAGATCGCGCCGATGTAGACGCCGGTGCGGCTGCCGCGGATGTCCTGGGCGCGGACGCCGGCGTCCTCCAGTGCCTGCCAGCCGGCCTCCAGGACGAGCCGCTGCTGCGGGTCGATGTCCTCGACCTCGCGCGGGGAGATGCCGAAGAACGCCGGGTCGAACTCGTCGACCCCGTCGATGAATCCGCCGACCGCCTGGATCTGCTTCTCCGGGTCGAGCTGGGCGGAGGCGTCCCAGCGCGAGGGCGGCACGGGCCGGATCGCGTGGCCGCGCTCCGTCAGGAGGCGCCAGAGGCTCTCGGTGTCGGGGGCTCCGGGGAAGCGGCCGGCCATGCCGACGACGGCGACCAGCTCGGCGGGGTCGTGAGGGTTCACAGCGTCCGTGGGCATCTCTCTACCTCGGTTGGTGGAAGGGGAGTTCGACGGGTTCAGTCCTGTTTCCAGGACTCCAGCCGGTCCTTCACCCGGGCCAGCACCTCCGAGGCGAGGGCTCCGTCGAGCACTCTGTGGTCGAAGGCGAGCGAGAGGGTGAAGACCGGCGCGATGCGCACGTCGCCGTCGCGGGCGACCGGGGTGTCGGCGATCCGGCCGATGCCGAAGCCGAGCGTGCCGGAGATCATCGGGTAGATCGTGCGGACCGGCTCCTGCCCGACCGAGGTCACCGAGAAGGTGCCCTGGAGGGCGGCCCGCTTGGCCGGGTCGCGCAGCGCGGCGCGGTAGACCAGCCGGGCGACCGGCAGCGGCATCCGCTGCAGCCTCAGCAGCTGCCGGTACGGACCGGTGTCGTCCACCGGGGCGTTCTTGTAGGTGTCGACGGCGTCCTGGATCTGCTCCGCGGTGCGGTCCTGGGCGTCCGGCACGGTGCCGGACACCACGCAGCGCTGGCCGTCCACGGTCTTGTCGAGCAGCACCTTCACCCAGACGCCGGGGGTGACCGCCAGCCGGGGCCGCAGGGCGCCGCCCTGGAGCAGCGACCGGGCGTCGGGGTAGTCGGCGACCACGTCGGCGGCGGCCTTCACCAGCATGCTGACGTAGGACAGTCGGCCGCCGGAGGCCGCCCGGGCCTCCTTCAGCAGGGTGGCGTCCACCTCGGTCGCCAGGTACACGTGGCAGGTGTCCCGGGCGCCGCCGTGCAGGAAGGTCCAGGTGCCGCGCCGCGCGCGGGGGAACTCCCGGGCCAGGACGGCGCTCACGCCGGCACTCCGTCCGACTCGGCGACCACGGCGGCGAGTTCGCCGACCGTGCCCGCGTGCATGAACCGGTCGTAGTCCAGCGGTCGGCCCAGCTCCCGCTCCAGGTACACCAGGACGCGCATCTGGTTGACCGAGTCCCAGTCCTCGTGCTCGCCCAGCGGCGCGTCCGCGGCCAGCTCCTCCGGCTCCAGGCCGAGCAGCTGCGCGAGGGCCTCGGCGACGATCAGCTCAGCGGACATGGAGGACTCCCTCGTCGTTGGTGACCCGGATCCAGCCGGGCAGTTCGGCCGCCCCGGTGAGCGGGTGGCGGAAGGCGGTGGCGCCGTCGGACCCGCCGGTGGAGGCGAAGCCCAGCGACGGGTAGAAGCCGGCGAACCGGGCGTTCTTGGCGCTCGGGACGAACCGGGCGGTGACCGCCGGCGCGCCCGCGGCCGCCGCGGCCCGCAGCACCAGGCCGACGATCGCGTCCTCCACGCTGCGCGAGAACACCCGGCAGCTGAGCACGAAGTTGTCGATCGACCAGGCGCCGTCCGGCTCCCGGCCCAGCGCGAGCGCCGCGATCAGGCCGTTGTCGCCGAAGCGGTCGGTCAGCCTGGCCCCGAAGAACACCGGGCCGCCGCCGTCCGCGGCCGGCTCGACCTGCCCGTAGCGGATCCCGGTCAGGTTGAACTGGTTGGTCTTGCCGAAGAGCTGGACGATCCGGGCCGCGTTCAGCGGACCGGCCGGCTCCAGCGTCAGCTCGGAACCGAGCGCCTCCAGATAGCCCGTCAGATCCTCGGCGGTGGAGGCGAGTTCGGTACGCTGCGCGCGCTCCCGGTAGAGCCGGGTGCGCTCGCGGTCCTCGCCGGTGAGCCGCAGCAGGGCGAAGTCGCCCCGGGCCGCCAGCAGCGCCGCGTACCCGGCCGGGTCGGCCGGCAGCTCCACGGTGGCCACCTCGGGCGCCAGTTCGCGCATCAGCCCGCGCTCCACCGGGTTGTCGTCGACGAACACCATCGCGTCCGTACCGATGTTGAGCTCCGCCGACAGAGCGCGGACGGAGTCCGGCTTGGGCCCCCAGTTGGCGTGCACGGCGACGAAGGACTCCGGGCGCAGCACCATCTCGGGGTGGGTGGCGATGGCCTCCCGGGCGACCGCGTCGTCGTTCTTGGACGCCACCGCGAGCATCACCCCCTGCGCCATGAAGTCGCGGGCCAGCTCCTGGAGTTCGCGGTGCGCCGAGCCGGGGTAGCCGCCGCCCAGGCGGAGCCCGCCGACGCCGTCGTCGCCCACCACACCGCCCCACAGGGTGTGGTCGAGGTCGAGCACCAGGCATTTGGCGGAGCGCCCGAGGTCGGCACGGGCCACCCGGGCCAGCTCCTCCGCGTACGCCCGCAGGAACTCCGGCGCCCAGACGTGCGCGGCGACGTGCCGCATCCGGTCGCCGCCGAACACCGCGCCGCCGGCGTGCGCGGCGATGCCCTCGTGGGAGAGCACCAGCACGCCCTCGTGCTGCCCGGCGAGCGCCAGCACGGCCGCGTTCATCCGGTGCCAGGCCGCCTCCAGCCGGGCCCGGCCCGGGTAGTCGAGGATCCGGTCGCGGCGCAGCGGCGACAGCGGGACGGTGCACAGCACGGTGAGCCCGCCGAGGGCGGCCTGCGCCTGCTGCGCCCACTGCCCCAGTTCGGCGGCGAAATCTTCGCAGCGCCGCTCGACCTCGGCGAGGTCCAGCGGGTCGGCGACCGCCTCGAAGACCGCCGCGTCGTCCAGCAGGCAGGCCGTGATCCGGGGCGCGAGGTCCTTCAACTGCGGGGCGCCGGCGAGGATCTCGAAGCGCCACTGGTTGAAGCCGGCCGAGCGGATCTCCGGCAGCAGGCCCTCGCGGACCGCGACGGCGGTCAGCAGGTGCGGCAGCTGGTCCAGGGTGGCGCTGCCGAGCAGCGCGATCCGCTGCTCCGCCAGCGTGCCGCAGGCGGCGAGTCCGGCCCGCTGGGCGGGGCCGGACAGCAGGGCGCCGGCCGACTCCAGGTCGAGGACGTCGTCGATCGCGCCGAGCAGGGCGCGGACCCGCCCGGCCGCGCCGGCCAGACCGGCCCGGCGCAGGGCGCGCAGCTCCTTGCGGGGGTCGGCGCCGGCCGGGGCGGCGGGCGCCGTCACGGTGTCAGCCGACATCGCCGGACCCCCCGGGCCGGTGCCGCAGGGCCAGTCCGGAGACCACCCACTTGGACGACTCGATGGTGGTGACCAGCAGCCGCCCGCCCACGCCCACGCCGGATTCGATCCGCCGCAGCGCGCGGTGGAGCTGGATGAACGGCAGCGCGTTGCCGTTGTTGCCGGTGTCGGCGACGCAGCTGACCGCCTGGTCGGGGCGGACCCCGAGCCGCTCGCGGATCTTCTCCGTCATCACGCCGTTGAGCTGCGGCGGCAGGACGTGCTCGACCTCGGCGACCGGCCAGCGGGTGAGCGCGGAGAGCTCGTCGAGCACCCCCGCGGCGAGGCCGGGGACGTGCTCCTCGATGGCCTTGTAGTCCTCGTGGCTCATCGGCTCGCGCACCTCGGTGCCGTCCGGGCCGGCGATCAGCGGGGCGCCGTCGGCGCCGTACCAGCGGACGATCTGGGCGGGCGCGCGGCCCTTGCCGACGGTGCGCAGCAGCAACTGCTCGACGACCAGGCCGGGGCCGTCGTCGTCGGCGTCGACCACGGCGGCGCCGGCGCCGTCGCCGAACAGCGCGAAGTTGGCCAGCTCGGCCGGGTTGATGCGCTTGAGGCCCTGCTCGGCGGGCCAGAGCTTCTCGACCGAGTCGGCGCCGATCACCAGGCCGCGGCGGTGCCCGGCGGCGAGCAGGCCGCGGGCGGTGTAGAGGCCGGTGAGGGCGCCGGCGCAGCCGGAGGTGAGCTGGAAGGTGGGGATGTCGTCGATGCCCAGCCGGTCGGCGACGACGTTCACCGTGGCGGGCATCAGCTGGTCGGGGGAGGCGGTGCAGAGGATCAGGAAGTCCAGGTCGCCGGGGCCGAGGCCGGCCGCCGCGAGCGCCCGCTCGGCGGCGGCGGTGGCGAGGTCCCCGGTGGTGCGCGGTTCGCCGGTCGGGCCGTCCGGGGTGCAGAAGTGGCGGGTGCGGTTGCCGGTCATCCGGTCGAGCCACTTCTCGTGGAGGCCGAACCGCTCCGCCATGTCCCGGTTGGTGACCGGGGCGCCCGGCAGTACTTCGCTGAGGGCGGTGAGTCTCAACGTCAGGTCCCTTGGTCTGGTGGGTTACCGGTGGCCGGTGCGGTCCCGGCCTGCCGGGTACCGCCGATGGCCACCGTAGGAATTCGAACTCGGATCGAACTCAAGGGAGTTCATGACGAGAGCACGGTCTCCGGGGTGCGCTCGTCGACCGGGTCGACCAGGTGCGGGACACCGATGACCCGCTCGAACATGGCGTACTTGAGCGGCAGCCGGTTGAGCGTGGAGTACCGCAGCCGGCGCAGCGCGACCCCGAACGGGGTGTGCTGGGCGAGGGCCGCCTCCTGCATCCGCTGGAAGCCGGTGACCTTGGCCTTGTGTGCCTTGCGGGCGGCCACGAAGGCGTCGAGGGCCGCGGCCGGTACCGTCCCGCCGGAGCCGCCCCGGGAGAGCGCGGCGGCGATCACCGGGGCCACCGTCACGACGTCCTGGATGGCCAGGTTGACGCCCTGGCCGAGGATCGGGGTGCAGGTGTGCGAGGCGTCGCCGATCAGCACCAGGCCGTCGCGGGTCCACTGGTCGACCTCGGCGGTGAAGATCTCCAGGAAGCCGGTGTCGTCCCAGCTGCGCAGGTGCTCGTCGACCAGCGGGCGCAGCCGCGGGTCGATCGCGGCGATGCCGTCGCGGAACGCCTCGATGCCGCGCTTGCGCAGGTCGCCGAGGCCGCGCTTGGGCAGGTTGTGGCCGACCCGCAGGAAGTCCGGGAAGGTCGGCAGGACGACCAGGTGGCGGTCGCGGTCGACGACCAGCTCGGCGGCGGAGCCCCAGCCGGCCGGGCGGGGCAGCTTGAAGGAGACGAAGTCCCGCTCCATCGGCTGGACGCGGGCGCTCAGCCCGGCCTCCTTGCGGACGCGGGAGAAGCGGCCGTCGGCGCCGACCACCAGCCGGGCCCGGACGGTGAACCGCTCGCCGTCCTTCTTCAGTACCGCGCCCTTGACCGCGCCGTCCTCCTCCACCAGGCCGGTCACGCCGGCGCCGAAGACGTAGCGGTGGTTCGGCAGCGCGGCGGCGGCGTCCTTGAAGATGCCGATCAGGGCGGGCTGCGGGATGTCGATCGGCAGGGTGCTGCCGCTGAACCGGCCGTAGTCGACGCTCAGGACCTCGCGGCCCTCCATCCGCATCGAGACGGCGGTGGTCTCCAGGAAGCCGTGCTCGGCGAGTGCCGGGCCGAAGCCCAGCCGGCGCAGGGTGACCACGGACGGGGCGGCCAGGGTCTCGCCGCGGAAGTCCCGGTCGAGGTGGTGCTGCTTCTCGACGACCAGGACGTCCACGCCGCGGCGGGCCAGCAGCGCGCCGAGCAGCGCGCCGGCCGGCCCGCCTCCGACGATCAGGACGTCTGTCTCGGCAGGGATGGTCACGGCTTCTCCTCGGGGGTCGGGCGGCCTCGGGCACCGGGCGCTGTGCAGCCGGTGGCCCGGGACGCTACGGAGCCCCCCTCGGAGTGGGCTCGAACACCGCCGGAGCGTGTTCGAGCGGCAGTCGGGAGTCAGACGAAGAGCGGCACCGGGTTGAGGTCCCGGTAGGCGGTCGGCCGGTCGAGCCGGCCCAGCGCCACCGGCACGTCGTACAGCCGGCCGGGGCCGAACCGCGCCCAGAAGTGCCGCAGCCCGGGGACGATCACCCGCACCACCGGCAGGCCGATGTCGGGCCGGCTCTGGTTGAGGACGAGCAGGTCGAGGCCGCGGGCGCGGACCAGCTCGGTGACGGCCTCCAGGTCCTGCCCGAGGTCGTGGTGCGGCTGGTAGTGCCAGTCGGCCGGGCGGCGGGCCGGGACGGCCGGATCGCCCACCAGGTAGGGCTGGTTGGCGACGGTCGCGGTGGTCCACCAGGCGCGCGGCTCGGGGTCGTCGAGCCGGTAGCCGGTGCCGTCCGGGCGCGCCTCGCAGACGGCGGGCAGCAGCTGGGCCATCTCGGTGGTGGCGCGGCGCAGGGCGACCCGCGGGTCCTGGTGGGCGCCGAAGCCGAACACGATGTCCTCGGCGGGCTTGTCGGTGCGCCGGGAGAGCGCGGCGAAGACCGGGATGCCGAGGTCGGAGGTGAGGTCGAGGGCCCACACCTCGCGGTCGATCCGCCGGCAGCCGTCCAGCAGGCGGTCCAGGCCGGGTTCGGCGAAGGCCTCCAGGTCGACCCGCGGCTGCCGGGTGCGGTTGTACCACCAGAGGGCGACGGCGTCGCGTTCGACGAGCTCCAGGAAGCCCTGCAGGACGGCGTCCTCGACGCTGCTCCCGGCCGCGTTGCCGTTGGAGTCGGCGCACAGCCCGTCGGTGTAGCGGCTCTCCGGATATGGGCCGGCGGCCCGGGAGTTGTAGTAGAGCAGCGAGGTGGGCACCAGTCTGCGGCGGCCCTCGGTGAGCGACCAGACCGGGCTCCACTCGACCGCCCGCTCCTCGTCGAAGCGCGGCGGTACGTACTGGAACGCGGAGTGCCGGGCGTTCCAGCGCTCCCGGTCGGAGAACTGCCGCGCGTCGTACAGCTGGACGGCGTTGGGGTGGACGGCCTCCGGGCCGAGCGCCCGGTAGGCGGCCAGCACCACCGGCTCGTCGCCGTGCCGGGTGCCGCTGTAGCGCTCGACCGCCTCGCCGAGCGCGCTGGTCCTGGCCTCGGCCTCGGTGGTGCCCTTGCCGCCGCTGAGCGCCCGCAGTCCGGCCCGCAGCCCGGCCACCGAGTGGGTGCTCATGGCGATGTTGCGCCCGGACAGGTACGCCTGGACGAAGCCCGGGCTGCGCGGGTCGCGGCGCACCTCCGGGACGATGCCGGTGACCGGGCCGATCAGATGGCCGTACCGGTCGAGCATCTGGTCGGGGGTGAGCGCCCGGTGGCCGTTGCCCTGGTCGGTGGCCTTGGCCCGGGGCGCGGGGACGAACGGCGCGGCGGCCAGTTCGGCCACCAGCCCCGGGTCGCCGCAGTCGGCGCACTGCGGGCGCCGGCGCACCGGGTGGGCGCTCAGCTGCAGGGTCACGGTGTCCAGGGTGTGCACGGCGCTCTGGCCCTCGTAGCGGACGCCGGCCAGCCACTTGGCGGCCTCCATCACCATGGTGTTGAGCGCCAGCGCGCGGCTGGCCGGCAGCGAGGCCTCCGGCCCGCGCAGCGGCTGGTCCAGGCCCAGCCGGCGCTGGACGGTCGACTCGCAGCCCCGGTGCTGCACCAGCCGGACGGCCAGGCACGACCAGCACGGCCCGCCGTCGCCGGGCCGGAACAGCGGCCCGATCCACGGCGAGGCCGCGGACGGCCGGCAGAGCAGCCAGGGCCGGCCGCTGCGCCGGTGCGCGGCGTCGACCTCGCGCAGCAGCGGGGAGAGGTAGTCGTCGCAGAGCACCAGGGAGAGGTCGGCCCCGGCGTCGTCCACGGTGAGGCCGGAGGCCGCGCAGGCCGCGGCGAGCGGTGCGTGGTCCTGCTCGGAGAGGTTGACGATCCGGACGGACGAACTGGTGAGCCGCCGGGCGGCGCCGTCGCTGTCGAGGCCGGAGAGGTCCCAGTAGGCGCGCGCGGCCCGGTCGGCGGCGGGCTGCCGGTCGGCGGCGCGGGCCCCGAGCAGCCCGGCCGCGGCGAGCCGGCGCAGCGAGTCCAGCGCCTCGTCGGCGGTGAGCGCCGGGGCGGCCGCGCGGATCACCTCCGCGATGCTGCGGGTCCCGTCCAACAGCGGCGCCAGCAGCTCGGCGTGGGTGCCGCGCAGGGCCGTCACACCGCGTTCGGAGACCAGGAAGGCCCCCTCCCCGGGCACCACCGCGAGATGCAGGTGCGCCTTGAAGCCGACCAGCAGGCCGGCCTCCCCCGCGAGCTGTCCCTGATCGTCCGTACCGATGGCCACCCGGACCCCCTTCCGCGCGAACCTGACTGTGTATCAAGGGATTCTTGAGGTCTGCGGCGGCCGCTGACAGTGCGGCAGTCACTGCCACACCGTGAAATCGTCACTTGACTTGAGGCAGCCGCGAGCCCTCGGCGCCAGGATGCGCGGATCGGGGACGACGATCCAGTCAGAGGAGGGCCGCGCCTTGTCGCGCACACTTGTCTTGTTCGTCCGGTTCGCCCTGCGCGCGGTCTACCGTGCGCTGGCGCTCTTCGGCAGTCTGTGGGTGCACCACCCGGCGGCGTTCGATGCCGTGCCGCCCGGGACCGGGGAGGCCGGGCAGCGGCCTCCGTGGCGAACCGGGCAGGGCGATCCGCGGGCGGGCGGCTCCCGACGGGGCCGCTCCCGGCCGCCGGGGACGCTCCGGCCGCTGGCCGGGGTCGCCCCGGGCCACCCGGAGCGGCTCTGCCCCGAGCAGGCGCTGACTCCGCTGGAGCGCGCCCTGGAGCGTGAGCTGTGGGACCTCGCGTGATCCGCCGGCCGCCGGACGGTCCGTCAGATCCAGCCCTGGTCGCGGGCGATGCGCACCGCGTCCACGCGGTTGCGTCCGCCGAGCTTGGTGACGATGGTGGTGAGGTAGTTGCGCACCGTCCCGACCGACAGGTACAGCCGGGCGGCGATCTCGCCGGCCTCGGCGCCCTCGGCGGCCAGCCGGAGCACCTCGGTCTCCCGGGCGGTCAGCGGATTGCTGGCGGTGTCCCAGGCGGCGAAGGCGAGTTGACGGTCGATCACCCGCTCGCCGACGGCGACCCGGCGGATCGCGTCGGCCAGCCGCGCGGGCGGGGCGTCCTTGAGGATGAAGCCGGAGACGTGTGCCTCCAGTGCTCTTCGGAGGTTCCCCGGTCGGCCGAGGCTGGTCAGGATGAGCGTCCGGCAGCTGGGCAGCTTCTCGTGGATCAGCCGGGCGGCGGTCAGGCCGTCGGTGCCCGGCATGTCGATGTCCAGCACGGCCACGTCCGGGCGGTGCTTCAGCACGGCCGGCAGCACGTCGTCGCCGTTGTCGACCTCGGCGGCCACGTCGATGTCGATTTCGAAGCCCAGCAGGGCCACCAGCGCACCTCGGATCATGTGCATGTCCTCGGCCAGCACAATCTTGATCACTCGTGGCACCCCCCGCACTCTCGCCGGCGTCTCTCAAGATCAGTGGCCGATGGTAGCGCGGCGGCAACGTCCGGTGAAGCCGTGCCCGGCCCCCGGTCGTCCGGGCGACGGCGATCAGACCCGTTCCACCGCACCCCGATCCGCACCGCGGCCCGTCCCCGCCGGGCGCGCGGCCACCACGAAGGAGCCCGTCCATGAACGTCGTCGCCACCGTCGCGTCATCCCTGGTGATCCTGGAGTTCTCGCTCCAGGCACTCGGCATGCTCACCCACATGCCCGCCCAACTGGACCAGTTCGAGGCCGTCACCGGCCACCGCCCGAGCCGCCGGCTCACCCTCGCCCTCGGCTCGCTGAGCGTGGCGAGCGTGGCCGGCGCGGTCGCCGGGTTCTGGGAGCCCGGCTGGGCGGTGGCGGCCGGTGTGTACCTCACCGGCTTCACCGGCACGATGCTGGGGATCCAGCTGCGCCGGGGCAACCGCGGCATGCTGCTGAACACGGGGATCCTGTTCTTCGCGTCCGCCCTGCTGATGCTGCTCGGACGCCTCTTCGGCTGAGCCCGGCGCGGATCCGGGCCCCGGCGGGCGGCTCAGGCCGGCTGCGGGGCCCGGACCAGCACCCCGCCGACCCCGGCCGGCGGGTCGAGGGCCGGGTCGCCGGCCAGGATCGCCTGGTGCAGCCGGCGCAGCCGCGGCGCGGGCTCCAGGCCGAGTTCGGAGATCAGCACCCTGCGCAGGCGCTGGAACGACTCCAGCGCCCTCGCCGTGTGCCCGGAGCGGTACAGCGCGGTCATCAGTTGTGCGCAGAGGTTCTCGTTCATCGGGTGCCGCGCGACGAGCGTGAACAGCTCGCCCAGCAGGTCGGCGTGGCGCCCGAGTTCGAGGTCGGCGTCGATCCGCTGCTCCAGCACCACGGTGCGCGCCTGCTCCAGTGCGGCGACCTCCAGCTCCAGCACCCGGCCGAGCTGGACGTCCATCAGCGCCGAGCCCTGCCAGAGTGCCAGGGCGCTGTCGAGCAGCGCGGCGGCCGTCCGGACGTCGCCCGCGTCCACGGCGTCCCGGCCGCTGCGGGTGAGCTGCTTGAACTCGTGGATGTCCACGCAGTCGGCCGCCACCTCCAGCGAGTAGCCGCCGTGCCGGGTCACCAGGATGTCCTTGGCGTGGCGCGGGTCCTCGCCGAGGGCCGCGGTGATCCGCCCGCGCAGCTGCAGGATGTACGTCTGCAGCGTGGTGAGCGCGCTGCGCGGGGCGTGGTCGCCCCACAGCTCCTCGCACATCGTGGGGACGGGGACCACCCGGCCGGCATTGAGTGCCAGCAGAGCCAGGATCTGACGGGGCTTCGCCGCGCTCGGCGCCACCGGACGGTGGTTCAGCTGAGCGGACAGCCGGCCCAGAAGCTTGATCTCCATGCCGAAGTCTCCTCCAGGGGCGTGAATCGTCGGCAAACCCTCCGAGGGCGCCCGAATATGACCCGAGTCTGCTCGAACTCCGCTGTCGGGCCCAGGTATCGGCTCATGAGTACGGCCGTGAACGCGTCATGGGGAACGGTGTGAATTCATCACTGGTACGCACGGCCGTAGCGCGTCATCCTTGATTGCCCCTCGATCCAAGGAACTCCCGACATGTCCTTCTCACACGTCCCGGACGTGCACGCACAGCCCGTATTCCCCCTGTGGTCGCTCCGCGAGGACGTGGCCCTCGAATCCACCCCGGACGAGATGCGCCTCGACACCCCGTCGGGCGGGATACGGCTCCCGGCCCCCGGCAGACTGGTGCGCGAGATGCTGTGGCGGATGAGCCTCGGGCCCGTCCTGCTGGAGAACGTCGTCGACGACGCGGCCTGGTTCGCCGCCGACCGGGCGGAGGTCGAGCGCGTCCTCGGCGACCTGGGCCACCTGGTGGTCCGCTCGCTGGGGGTGGACGCCCGCCGGCCGCTGCTCTCGGTCGTCCCGGACGGCCGGGGCGCGGAGTTCCGGCCGCAGCCGGTGGCGCCGGACGTACCGGTGCGGCTCTCCCGGCACGCCGCGCTGCGCACCGACGGGCGGGGCTACCTGCTGGAGTCGCCGCGGGCCCGCCACCGGGTGGAACTGCACCGGCCGGAGGCCGTCCAGGCACTGGCCGGGCTGGCCACCGCGGTGCTGCCCTCGGAGGCGGCGCTCGGGCAGCGGATCCCGCCGGTGGCGGTGTTCGGGCTGCTCTCCTACCTGGCGGCGGCGGGCATGGTGGTCACCGCGCAGGCGCGGGGCGGCGCGGGCTTCGCGGAGGACGCCGGCGAGGTGCCGGGGTACGCCGGGTACGTCCGGCGCTGACGCCCGAACGCACTGCGCGACAGCACTGCGGGCCGGACCGCACCGGCCCCGGACGCACCCCGGGGGCGCGAGCGGTCTGCTCGCGCCCCCGGTCGGGCCGTACCGTGCGGTTCCGTACCGTGCGGTGCCCCTCAGTCGCGGTCGTGCACCATCAGGACGAGGTCCTCCGGATCCTCCGGCGGGCCCGGGATCGTGCCGTGCTCGACGAAGCCCTCGGAGCTGTAGAGGGCCCTGGCGCGGCGGTTGAGCGGTTTGACGTCCAGCCAGACCCGGTGGGCGCCGTGCTCGCCGTGCGCCCGGGCGACCGCGGCGCGGAACAGCTCCCGGCCCAGGCCCAGGCCCTGCAGCCCGGGGGCCAGCACGATCCGGCGCAGTTCGACGACGCCCCGGCCCGCCCTCAGCCCGGCCAGCACCACGAAGCCGGCCGGCTCGCCGTCGGCCTCCGCGGACAGGTGCTCCTGGTCGGGGTCGGCCAGCGCCCGCAGGTGCCAGCCGAGGCCCTTGGCGCCCAGCCAGCCGGCGGCGCCCGGGTCGGACTCGAAGCGGGTGGCCGCGTCCAGGTCGGCCGCGGTGCTGGGGCGCACCGTGAGCACGGGGGAGCGGCCGGCGGGGGCCGTCGGGCGCCCAGTCGCCGGCCCGGGGGAGCGGCGGACCACCAGCGGGGTGGTGCGGAGGCCGGTCTGCCGGTCCACCCCGGCCGGTGCCCCGGCGGTGCGGACCGGCAGACCGGTGGCGACCTCAGTCACGGGCGATGCTCCCCGCGCCGTTGGACGCCTCCGCCATGGCGATGGCGATCCGGCGCGGCCCGGTGAACGGCTCGCGGGCGTGCGCGGTCAGCATGTTGTCGATGACCAGCAGGTCGTTCTGCTGCCAGTCGTAGCGGGTCCAGGCGGATCGGTACGCCTCCTGGAGGTGCGCCACCACGTCGTCCGGTATCCGGCCGCCGTCGCCGTAGTAGGTGTTGCTGGGCAGTTCGTCCTCGGGGTACATCTCGCGCAGGGCCGCGCTGTACTCGGCCGGCAGCGTGGTCACGTGGAAGAAGGTGGCGTGGTTGAACCAGACCTTCTCCCCGGTGGCCGGGTGGTGGTGGACGGCCCGGCGGACGGCCCGGGTGCGCAGCCCGTCCGCGCCGAGCCACTCGACGCCGATGTCCTGGCCGGCGCAGTAGCGCTCCACCTCGGCACGGTCCTGGGTGTCGTAGTAGTACTGCCAGGTGCCGCCCATGTCCTCGCCGAGGAAGTTGCGCACGTACATCCAGCCGCGGCGCTCGAACTCCTCGCGGACGGACGGGTCGATCGCCCGGTACACCTGGCGGACGTCGGCGAGTGGGGTGGCGCCCTGCGAGGTCGGCTCGGCGAGGCAGGTGAAGTACACCAGGCCGGGCCAACTCAGCTGGTACGAGCACTCGTTGTGGAGGAAGATCTCCTCGGTCGCGGGGTACTCGGTGGAGGTGTACACCTGGCCCTTGATGTTGGTGCGCGGCGAGGAGCGCTCGCTGTAGTGCAGCGGGGCGCCGGACAGGGCGCGCACCGAGGCGTCGAGGTTGTCCACGCCGCCCTGCTCGAAGCCGCGCTCGAAGCCCCGGAAGAGCACCGCGCCTGCGTCGGTGATCAGCTCGCGGATCTTGTCCCGCTCGGCCTCGATCACCTCGGGGATGGTGGCGTCGCCGTCGGCCTCGATGACCAGCGGGAGGGCGCCCGGAATCTCGGATACAAGCATGGTTCTCCAGCCATTTCGGGAGGTGGGGTGGTGGTGGGGGCCGGCGGTGTGGGGCCCGCGGGTCCTCCGGGGTCGCGCGGGGGCTCGGTGGTGCGGCGGTGCGTTCGGCTGCGGCGGGGACGGTCGTTGCGGGGTCGGTCGTGGCGGGGTCAGTCGTGGGCGGGCAGGAAGCCCTCCACGGTCAGCCCGCGCCGCTCGGCGAGGGCGGTGGCCCGGACGAGCCGCGCCAGCGCCAGGTCGAGCACGCCCAGGCCGAACGGGGAGAAGACCACGACCTTTTCCGGGTCCGGCCGGAACTCGACGGTGCCGCGCACCAGCGCGCCGATCTCGGCGTCGACGAACGCGCGGTCGCCGACCAGTTGCTCGGTGAGGTGCAGGGAGGTCCGCTCCCGGCAGACGTGGTCGGTGTCGTCGACGATGTTGTGGTGCGCCACGATCGCCTCGGGGACGATGTCGCGCAGTGAGACGTGCAGCACCACCGTGCCCGGGTCGCACGGGCGCAGGTCCATGTGTGGGGCGGCGGCGGTGGTGGCGATGGAGACCAATCGGTGGCCGGCCAGCGCCTCGGTCGCCGAGCCGGCGACCGTGAGCTCCAGGCCGGGGGCGAATTCGGCGGCCTGGGCGGCGAATTCGGCGGCCCGCTCCGCGCTCAGGTCGTACAGCACCGCGGTGCGCAGCGAGGGGACGGCCACCGTGAGGTAGCGCAGCACCTGCAGGTTGATCGGGCCGAGGCCGATCAGGCCGGCGCTCGCCGCCCCGTCGTCCGCCAGCAGGACGGAGGCGGCCAGCGCGGCGCTCGCCGCGGTGCGGGTGGCGGAGATCAGCGAGCCCTCGACCAGGGCCTCCGGGCGGCCGGTGCGCAGCGAGTTGAGCACGATCGCGGCGCTGGCCCGGGGGAGTCCGGCGGCCAGGTTGCCGGGGAAGGACGACACCCACTTGAAGCCGGCCACCGCGCTGTCCGCCGAGCTGCCGTCGCCCTCGCGGTCGCCGTCCAGGAAGGCGGGCAGCCCGATGATCCGGTCGGCGGGCTGGTCGGGGAAGCGCAGGAACACCGAGTGCGGGACGGCGGTGCGGCCCTCGTCGTGCCGGGCGTAGGCGGTCCGGACGGCCTCGATGACCTCCTTCTCCCGGCCGGCGAGGATGTCGCGGACCTCGTCGTGTCCAATGATCAGCAACGGACTGCTCCTGCCGTTTCCGAGGACTCCCACAGGTGCGCGACGGCACCGAAGTGGGTGGTGACCCATTCGTCCGAGTAGATGGTGTCGAGGTACCGGTCGCCCCCGTCGGGGAAGACCAGCACGCAGTTGGCGCCGGGCTCGATGCGGTCGCGCAGCTTGGCGATCGCCGAGACGGCCGCCCCGGAGGAGCCGCCGGCCAGGATCGCCTCGGTGGCGACCAGGCGGCGGCAGCCGACCACGCACTCCAGGTCGGAGACGTGGACGACCTCGTCGGGCAGCGACGGGTCGAGCAGCGGCGGCACGATGGAGGCGCCGTGGCCGGGGATCAGCCGCTTGGTCGGGGCGTCCCCGAACAGGACGCTGCCGACCGCGTCGACCGCGACCAGCTTGGTGCGCAGCCCGTGCTTGCGGATGTACGCGCCGGCGCCGGTCATGGTGCCGCAGGTGGAGGCCGGGCTGAAGATGTAGTCGACCTCGCCGTCCAGCGCGTTGACCACCTCCCGCATGGTCTCCTCGTGCGCGGCCGGGTTGAGCGGGTTGGCGTACTGGTTGGGGCTGTACGCGTAGGGGTTGGCCGCGAGCAGTTCCCTGACCCGGCGGATCCGGCCCGGCAGGTACTCGCCGTCCGGCTCGGGCGTGCTGACCATCTCGATGGTGGCGCCGTACGCCCGCAGGATCGCGAGGTTCTGGCCGGTGGTCTTGGCGTCCACCACGCTGATGAACTGCAGCCCGAAGTAGCGGCAGATCTGGGCCATGCCGATCGCGAGGTTGCCCGAGCTGGACTCGACGACCACCGACAGGCCGGGGATCAGTTCGCCGGAGCGGATCTTGCCGAGCAGCATGTTCAGCCCGGAGCGGTCCTTGATGCTGCCGCCGGGGTTGAACCGCTCGACCTTGGCGAAGACCCGGAAGCCGGATCCGCGCATCAGTCCGTCCAGTTCGACCAGCGGGGTGCGGCCGATGGTGTCGAGGATGCCCTTCGCGGGCCCGGCGCTCACACCGTCTCCCGGGCGAGCTGGGCGACCGCGGCCGGCTTGGCGCCCTTGGCGGGGCGGGCGGCGGGCGCGTCGGTCTCCACCGGGGCGGAGTGCGAGAGGTCGGGCAGCCAGGCCAGCCAGCGCGGCAGGTACCAGTTGGCGTCGCCGAGCAGGGCCATCACGGAGGGCAGCAGCAGCGCCCGGATGACGGTGGCGTCCAGCAGGACGGCGACCGCCAGGCCGAAGCCCATCTCCTTGATGGACTGCACCGAGAGGGTGGCGAAGATCCCGAAGACGCCGACCATGATCAGCGCCGCGGCGGTGATGACGCCGGCGGTGGCCTTCAGGCCCTCGGCGATCGCGGTCCGGGTGTCCGCGCCCCGGTCGTACGCCTCGCGGATCCGGGAGACCACGAAGACGTGGTAGTCCATGGAGAGGCCGAAGAGGATGACGAACAGGAAGAGCGGCAGCCAGGAGGCGATCGGGCCCTCGCTGTGGCCGCCGATCAGCTCCAGCCCGATGCCGTCCTGGAAGACCAGGGTCAGCACGCCGTAGGCGGCGCCCACCGACAGCAG
This sequence comes from Kitasatospora sp. NPDC054939, assembly GCF_053610105.1. Classification (NCBI taxonomy): domain Bacteria; kingdom Bacillati; phylum Actinomycetota; class Actinomycetes; order Kitasatosporales; family Streptomycetaceae; genus Kitasatospora; species Kitasatospora sp. NPDC054939. The sequence continues at coordinate 36,851 of NZ_JBSGXP010000021.1, forward strand.
GTTGAGCACCATGGCGGTGGCGGCGATGGTCAGCGAGCGGAAGGTCGCGATCATCAGGACGAAGGCGAGCACCAGCACGAACGCCAGGACCGGCAGGACGGCGTCGGAGAGCTGCTCGTTGAAGTCGACCGACTGTGCGGTCGGACCGGTGACGGCGGTCTCCGCGCCGGCCACCGCGCCGATGGTCTGCGGCAGGACGGTGCCGCGCAGCTCCGCCAGCGCCTCGGTGCTGGCCCGGTCGGTGCCGGTGCCCGCGATCGGGACGTCCAGCACGAGGACGCCGGTGCCGGCGTGCTCGGTCACGGTGATCGGGTCGTACAGCTTGCCGGTGGCCACCGCGCGGGACTTGAAGTCCGCGACGGCCTTGGTCACGGCGGCCCCGTCCGCGCCCTCGGCGCCGACGACGACCTTGGCCAGCGCCGAGTTGCCGGGGAAGCGCTCGTCCAGGTGGATCGCGGCCTGCGCGAGCGGCGACTTCGGGTCGAGGTCCTGGGCGATGCCGGGCATGGCGGTGCGGATGTGCAGGACGGGGAGGGCGAGCAGGACCAGCGCGAGCGTGGCGATCAGCGCGGAGGCGAGCGGGAAGCGCAGCACCCGGGCGGTCAGCGCCCCCCAGAAGCGGCTCTCGCCGTTGGTGGCCTGCCGGCGCTTGGCGACGAACGGGATCCGGCCCTTCTCGACGCGGTCGCCGAGCAGCGACAGCAGCGCGGGCAGCACGGTGACCGAACCGGCGACGGCGACCACCACGGCGGCGATCGCGGCGACGCCCATCGCCTTGAAGGTCGCGATGCCGGTGAGGAACATGCCCGCCATCGCGGCGATCACGGTGACGCCGGACACCACGACCGCGCGGCCCGAGGTGGCGGCGGCGATGGCCAGCGCGGTGGCGTTGTCGTGGCCGGCCGCCCGCTCCTCGCGCGCCCGGCGCAGGTAGAAGAGGCTGTAGTCGACGCCGACCGCAAGACCGACCAGCATCAGCACCACGTTGGCGTTGAGGTCGGTCGGCACCAGGTGGGTGGTCAGCGCGAGCAGCCCGTACGCGGCGGCGGTCGCGGTCAGGGCCAGCACGACCGGCAGGACGCTGGCGAGCAGCGCGCCGAAGGCCACCAGCAGGATGCCGATGGCCAGCGGCACGGCCGCCCACTCGGCCTTCTGCAGGTCCTCGTTGAAGATGCCGGTCATCGCGTCCTGCGCGGTGGCCTGGCCGTACGTCTCGAAGGTGATCCCCTCGTGCCGGGCGCCGGCGGCCTTCACCGCGGCCAGCACGGCCGGGATCTCCTTGGCCGCGTCCAGCCGCTCGCCGGCCATCGTGTAGTTGACCAGGGCGGCGTGGTTGTCCTTGGCCACCGCGCCGCTCTCGTACGGCGACTTGATCGCGACGGTCTTGCCGGTCCCCTGGATCGCCGTGATCACGTCGGTGACGGCGCTGCGGAACTCGGCGCTGTCGGCGGTCCTGGTCTCGCTGGTCAGCAGGACGAGTTCCTGGGCGGGCGAGGGGATCCCGGCGTCGGCCAGGATCCGTGCCGCGCGCCCGGACTCGCCGACGCCGTTGTCGACGTCGCTGCTCTGCACCGAGCCGGTCGCACCGCCCATCGAGGCCAGCACGACGAACGCCAGCCAGGCGATCACGGCTGCCCACCGGTGTCGTGCGCTCCAACCGCCGATCGCGGCGGCGATGCCCTTCTTCTGTGCCACGGGGGTCCCCTCCTGAGGATCTTCAGGTCGCATCCGACCCCACCCAGGGTGAGGGCGGGCACTCGGGCCCGACTTGAGCCCGAAAGGTCAAGCGTTCGGCGGCAGTTCGGGCGTGCGGGCGACGCGCCGGGAGCCCCACATGGCGCCGGCCGTGCGGCGGTCGACGGCGGTCGCCGCCCGGGTGTCGCGCAGCGCCCCGACGTGGTGGACCTGCAGCGCGACCGCACCCAGGCAGCCGCCGACCAGCGGCAGGCAGTGGAAGCTCCACGACGGGTCGTCCACCGGCCGACCCTCCAGGGTGCGCAACTCGGCACCACCGTCGTGGAGTTCGAAGCCGAACTCGGTGAACGGGAAGTACAGCCCCTGGCCGAGCGCCTTGGTGTACGCCTCCTTGAGCATCCACACCCGCAGCAGCGACTGCCGGTACTCCTCCACGGGCCGCCCGGCGAGCCGGTCCAGCTCGTCCGGCGTGCAGATGTGCCGGTCCAACTCGGCGATGGACAGCGCCCGTTCGGACGCCTCCACGTCCACGCCGATCCGGCCCAGCGAGGTGATCCCGATCAGCAGCAGGTCGGCCGAGTGGCTCAGGCTGATGTCCACCTGGTCGCAGCCGCGCACGTACGGCCGGCCGCTGATGTGGTAGCCGATCTCCACGTACTCGGGCTCGACCGCGAGCGCCGTCGCCACCGCGCAGCGCAGCAGCACCCGGGAGGCCGCGAAGCGCTCCCGCACCCCGGCGTTGGCGGTCCGCCGGTAGCGCTCCCAGTCCTGCCCGAGCAGCTCGCGCAGCCGGTCCTCCCCGGGCCGGTCCAGCTCCCAGGCGCTCAGCGACGCCTGCACCAGGCCGACGCCGCCGGTCCGCAGGTCCTCGCCGAGCTCCTCCCACGGACCCCCGGCCCCGCCCACCCAGCGGGGCGGCGGCAGCGGCCGGCGCAGCCCGGCCACCCCCTGCACGGCACCGCGCATCATCCCGCCGCCCCTCTCGCCCGGGGGTCCGCACGGGTGCCCGTCCGGGCGCCTGCCCGGACGTCCGTTCGGCCGCTCCCCGCGGTGTGCCCCGGGCCGTCCGCCGGGTGCTTCGTCAGGCTGTCCACCGGGCCGCTCACCCCGCCAACTCGGCTGCGTACAGGTCGAATCCGATCCGCCCGGTGTAGCGGTGCTCCAACTCGTCGAGCACCCGCTGCAGGGCCTCGGCCGGCACCGCGGGACCGGGCCGCCCGATCCGGCGCAGCAGCCGGTCGAGCGCCACCGCGAGCCAGGCCGGATCGGCGGTGAAGCCGTCCTCCGCGCCCCGCCACACACCCAGGCAGCAGGCGGCGGCCAGCATCAGCGCGTACCGCTCGGTCAGCGGGAACGCCCGGGCGTCCGCCGCGGGCCCCTCCGGCAGCTCCCCGAGCGCCGCGGCCCTGGCCAGCAGGTCGGCGGCCTCCTCGGCCAGCAACCCGCCCTGGCGGGCCAGGGTTTCGCCGATCCCGCCGGGCACCGGGGCGCCGTCCGGGCCGACCGCCAGGGTGCCGGTCGTGGCGGCCAGGTCGATCAGGCCCCAGAGCCGGTCCGCGCCGCCGAAGCGCGCCAGCCGCTCCGGGTCCAGCTCGGGCAGCGGCAGGTCGGTGCGGAACAGCGCCCGCGGCGGCTGCGCCGTCCGGGCCCGTGGATCCGCCGCCAGCAGCGGCAGCCAGGGCACCATCGCGGTCTGGCAGACGGCGCTCCCGACGTGCCCGAAGCTGGTCGCGTCCAGGTCGCGCAGGTGCTTGCGCAGGACCGCGTAGTGCGGGTCGCCGGTGTGGAACGCCCCGCCGAGGATCGCCGACTGGTGGAACATGCTCTCGCTCAGCAGCTTCGGCACCAGGTACTTCACGGCCGCCGTCAGCACGTCGCAGTCGTCCGGCAGCAGGTGCAGCGAGCGGGTCCCCGCCAGCGCCAGGCAGTCGGAGACCAGCAGGTCCGCGAAGGCGCCGGCCAGCGAGGAGCGGATCTGCCGCCCCTGCAGCCGCTTGCGGCCGGCCGCGCCCAGCTCCCGGTGGAAGCGCACCGTGCCGCGCAGCGCGGTGTCGCCCAGCCCGATCAGCATCGAGGCCAGGGTCGCGTTGATCAGCGGGTACGCCGAGGCACCGACCGCCATGCCCTCGCCCCACCGGCCGACCAGCGCGCCGGACGGGACGGGGCAGTCGTCGAGCTCCATGCCCACCAGGTGCTGGCGGGTGGAGACGGCGAGGCCGCCGCTGAGCCGGCGGTGCCAGGCGCCGGGCAGTTCGGCGCGGTCCAGCAGGAACAGCGAGTGGCTGCCGGTGCCGTGCGGGTCCGGGGCCGGGTCGGGGGCCGGTCCGGTCGGTGCCTGCGCGGCCCCGGACCGGTCGGCGGGGTCCTCCTCGCTGCCGTCCGCGCGGTAGTCGCCGTCGTACCCGCTGCCGTCGTCGCACCCGCCCGCGTCGTCGCCGTCACCGGTGGAGGCGAAGGCGAGGATCAGGGTGGCGTGGTCCAGGTTGCTGATCGCGGGCTTGCGCCCGGAGAGGCGGTACCCCGAGTCGTCCCGCTCGGCCCGGAACTCCTCCTCGAAGAAGATGTTGGCGTGCTCCAGCCGGTGGCAGGCGATCGCCAGCCGGTCGCCGGCCAGCAGCGCCCGGGCCACCCGTGCCCGCTGCGCCGCGGTGCCCGCCGCCCAGGCGACCGTCGCGACGATGAGGGAGGAGATCCCGCCGACCGACGCCAGCCGGGCGTCCCGGCGGAACACCGGCCGGAACACCGCCCCCGTCACGTCGAAACCGGCCAGCGCGCCGCCCAGTTCGCGCGGGACGAAGGCGGCGTTCAGGCCGAGTTCGTCGTAGCGGCGCAGCGCCTCCGGCACCGGGGCGCCCGACTCGTCCGCCGCGAGCACGGCCGCCAGCCCGACCGGGTTGGCGGCGTCCCACGGATCCCCGAACGCCCGGTCCACCGCGGCGATCCGGGCCCGGACCGCGGCCCGCCGGTCCGCCCGGGCCCCCTCGGGGCCGTGCCCGGCGCCGGCCTCGCTCCCGATCCCCGTCCCGGCCTCGCTCCCGATCCCGACCTCGGCCAGCATGCCCGTTCCCCCTCGCCCGTTCCGGTCCTCCGCAGGGCGTCACTCTGCACCGGCCGGCTAGAGCACATCTGGAGGGCGCCCGGGCGTACGAATCCTCCACGGATATGAGGGATTCACGTGGTTGGGATGAACGGGCCACTGTGCGTGAGGGGCCGGCCACAACAGAATCGTCCCTGTCAGCACGACGACGCCACCGAGTGAGAGGGACTACCCCACCATGGATGCTCTGTTCGCCACCTTCATGCCCACCGAGGAGATCGGCGAGCAGTCGGCGACCGGAAACCAGCCGACTCTGCTGATCGAGAAGCTCTACGGCTACGAGGACCTCGGGTCCGTCATGCTCACCTTCTGCCTCCGCTCGGAGTCCGGCGCCGGAGCCCTCTGAGGCCCGCGCCGCACCCGTCCACCCCACCCGGGCCCGCCGTCACCCACGGCCTGCCCCCGCTGAGCGGACGCCGGCGACCGCTGACCCGGACGCCGGCGTTCCCCCGCCGTGCACGGCCGCGAGGCGGCCGGATCCGCACGTTCCCGGGGGTTCCTGAGAGTCCCCGAGTGATTCCTGTGAGTTCCGAACCGGATTGCGGACAAGCCGTCGGACGGCCTTTGCCATCACCTATCATCTCGGCTCGACACGGGGTGCCGACACCGTACGCGGTACCGGTCGAGGGGGATCAGATGAGGCGTCAGAAGAGAACCGCCGACCGGGACCGACCCGAGGACTCCGAACCGGAGGGGGCGCCCCGAGACGGCACCGTCCTCGCACCCCGGCTGGCGAAGGCGGTCCTGCTCGCCGTCCTCGGCAGCTACCTGCTGATGACCGTGCTCAACATCCTCAGCATGCGGATGAGCGGCACCGCCGTCGGCGTCGCCGTCGCGCTGATGGTGGTGGTCTTCACCCTCCAGCTGCGCCACTCCCGGGTGGACGCCGCCGCCGCGCCCACCCGCGAGAAGGTCCTCACGCTCGGACTGCAGGTGGTGCTCACCTACCTGCCGCTGATCCACTTCAAGGTCTACTGGGGCGCGATGGCCGGCTTCCTGGCCGGCTCGCTGCTGCTCCTGCTGCCCGCCGCGATCGCCTGGTGGCTGTACGCCGCGACCGGGCTCTCCATGCTCGTCCCGGCCCTGCTGATCCCCGGCCTCCGGGGCGTCGACAGCGCCTACATGGTGCAGGCCACCCTGCTCTGCGGCCTGATCGTCTACGGGCTCAGCCGGCTCTGCGCGATGGTCCACGAAGTCCACGCGGCCCGAGGCGAGTTGGCCAGGATGGCGGTCGCCAACGAGCGGCTGCGGTTCGCCCGCGACCTGCACGACGTGCTCGGCTACAGCCTCTCGGCGATCACCCTCAAGAGCGAACTCGTCCACCGGCTCGTCCTGCACAACCCGCGCCGCGCGATGGAGGAGACCGAGGACGTCCTCGCCCTCTCCCGGCAGTCGCTCGCCGACGTCCGGATGGTCGCCAGCGGCTTCCGCGACATGTCGCTGGAGCAGGAGATCGCCTCCGCCCGCTCCGTGCTCAGCTCCGCCGAACTGGAGCTGGAGGTCGAGTTCTCCGCCGAAGGGCTCAACACCCAGGTCGACGGCGTGCTCGCGGTCGTCCTCCGCGAGGCCGTCACCAACGTGCTGCGGCACTCCAAGGCGACCAGCTGCCGCATCGAGGCCGTCGCCCAGCAGGACTGGGTCCGCCTCTGGGTGGCCAACGACGGCGTCGACCCCGACCACCACGACCCGTGCCCCAGCAGCGGCAGCGGCCTCGGCAACATGGAGCAGCGCCTCACGGCCATCGGCGGCACGCTGTCCGCCGGCCCCGGCCCCGACGGCCGCTTCCACCTCACCGCGACCGCGCCCCGGGTCCCCGCCCGCCGCCTCACCGTCGTCGACACCGCCACCGGGGCGGCGGTCTGAGCCGGGCGGACGGCGGACGGGACGTCCGCGCGGGCCGCATGGCCTGCCCGGCCTGTTCCTGCCGGGTGCGCGGGGCCTGTTCGGCCTGTTCCCGCCGGCCGGGCGGGGTCTGACACGCCCTACGCGCAGGGTCTGAGACGTCCTAGGAGACGAAGCCCACCACACCGAACCCGGGCTGCGCCTGCGCCCGGCGGAGCCAGCCGAGGACGTCCATGACCGCCTCGACCACCTCCGGCTCCAGCGGCGGGGCGTGGTTGTCGCGCTTGGTCTGCTCGAACTGCTCCAGCGCCTCCAGGCACTGCTCGTGCGTCCACTCGCCGCAGCGCGGCAGCTCGTAGTGCGGGATCGGCTCCGGCAGCCCGTCGTAGTACCCCAGCTCCGCCACCGACACCGCGGTGATCCGCAGCGCCCGCAGCCCCTCGTCGACCACGTCCAGCCAGGAGCCCCGGAACGGCGAGAAGGAGGAGTTGTCGAGGAAGCTCCCGGTCAGCGCGCACAGGCGCTTGTACGCGTAGCCGTACTGGAAGGAGTACTGCTTCGGCGCCGGGAACGGCCCGCCGTGCACCACGGCCTGCAGGGCCTCGAACGCGGTCGGGGCGCCGTCGGCGATCTCGGACGAGAACCAGTTGTCGGCCGATGCCAGATCGGCGGCGAAGCTGTCGCGGACGACCTGCAGCAACTGGTCGTCGCCGGAGCCGACGAGGGCGTGGGTGGCCTTGAGGTCGAGCAGGTACACGCTCAGGGAGGAACTCATGGGGCCACGCTACCCACCCCGACCGACACCCCGACCGACGGCCCGACCGACGGCCCGGCCGGTGCCCCGGTGGCGCCCTGGTGCAGGGTCAGGGCCGGTCGGTGCGCAGGCCCTCGGCGTTGGCGGCCATCCGACGCAGCACCTTGAGCGCGGCGACGTACTCCTCGTCGCCGATGCCCTCGTGGACGACCGCCCGCAGCTCGGTCACCAGGGCGCGCAGCCGCACCCGGGCCGCCTCGCCGGCCGCCGTGAGGTGCAGCCGGTGGTCGGCGCCGGTCCGCAGCCAGCCGCGGTGCAGCAACTGGTCGACCACCCGGGCGATCTCGTGCGGCCCGTCCGCGAGCGGGGTCAGCGCACTGACGACCTCCTCGCGGGCGGGCGCCGCGGCGTCGCCGTGGACCCGGTTGAGCACCCAGTACTGCGGCTGCGTGACGTCGATCCGGGCCATGGCGTCCCGCAGCTGCCGGGTGACCGCGGCGTGGGCGAGGCCGGTCCAGTACCCGATCGGCTGGTTGGCCAGCAGGTCGTCGCCGACGGCGGGGTCGGCCGGAGCCTGGTCCGTGCGGGCGCCGGCAGCGGGGGCGTCGTAGGCGTTGCCGGCAGCGGGGGCGGGGGCGGCGGTCGGCGGCTGCGTCATGATCACGACGCTAGCCCCTCCGCCCGCGACCGCCGCGACCGCCCCCGCCCGTCGCGGCGCCCCCCGTTCCCCGGCGGCGCCCCTGCCCGGGGGAGTCGTCCCCCTCCGGGCAAGGTGGGGGACCGGAAGGTCAGCGCTCGATCTCGACCCCGGTCACGACGACCGGCTCCACCGGCCGGTCGCCCTCCACCGGCGCCTTCGCGATGGCGTCGACGACCGCCTTCGACGCGGCGTCCGCGACCTGCCCGAAGATGGTGTGCTTGCGGTTCAGGTGGGCGGGCGTGCCGACGGTGATGAAGAACTGCGAACCGTTGGTGCCCGGACCGGCGTTGGCCATCGCCAGCAGGTAGGGCCTGGTGAAGAACAGTTCCGGGTGGAACTCGTCGGCGAAGGCGTAGCCGGGCCCGCCGGTGCCGGTCCCGGTGGGGTCGCCGCCCTGGATCATGAAGCCGGGGACGACCCGGTGGAACACGGTCCCGTCGTAGTACGGGCCGCTGCCCGGCCCGCCGGTGCGCGGATCGGTGTACTCGCGGGCGCCCTCGGCGAGTTCGGTGAAGTTGCGGACGGTCTTCGGCGCCTGGAATGGGAACAGCTCCAGACGGATCGGACCTGCGGTGGTGTGCAGGGTGGCGTACAGGCCGGCCATGGCGGCTCCCTCGGGTCGGGATGATCGGGTCGATGATCGGGTCGGGGCCACTCTGCCACCCCGGGTCGCCCGCGGTGCCCAGCCCTCCTGTGGTACTCAGCCCGTCCGCGGTGCGAAGGTGCGGTGCAGTGCCGCCACCACGTCGTCGGAGGCCGGGTGCGGCAGCCGGGCCGCGAGGTACCCGTCCGGCCGCACCAGCACCGCCTCGCCCCCGCGCGCCGCGTACACCCGCCGGAAGTCGCCCTCGGTGTCCCGCGCGTACGGCAGGGCGAAGTCCTCGCCGCGGGCCTCGGGCGCGAGCACCGCGTACGCGTCGAGCAGCCCGTGCGCGGCCGTCCGGGCCGCCTCCGCGCAGCGGTGCAGCGGCCCGGCGGCGGTACCCGGCGCGGCGTACAGCAGCAGGGAGTGCCGCGGGCCGCGCAGCAGGTCGAACAGCCGCACCGGGTAGGTGGCGAGCGGGCGGTGCAGGCCCCGGCAGTCCGGTGCCCGGTCGCCCGGCCGCGGCCCGCCCGCCGGCCAGGGCGCGGCCCCGTCGGGAGCGGTCACCGGGTGCCCCGTCGGCACGGTGAGCGGCCCGTCCGGGTAGCCGACCAGCAGCTGCGCCTCGCGCAGCAGCAGCGTTGCGACGTCCTCCCGGGCCGGTTCGGGCCCGACCCCGGAACGCGCGTGCCGCACCGTCCGGCCCACCACCTCCGCCCCCACCGGCAGCCGCTCCGCCTCGTAGCTGTCGAGCAGCCCGTCGGCCGCGGCCCCGTGCACGGCGAGGGCGAGCTTCCAGGCCAGGTTGAACGCGTCCTGCACCCCCGTGTTCATGCCCTGCGCCCCGGTCGGCGGATGGATGTGGGCCGCGTCCCCGGCCAGGAACACCCGGCCCGCCCGGTAGTGGTCGACCAGCCGGGCGCTGATCCGGAACGTCGACGACCAGCGCAGCGCGGAGGCCACCGTGGCCCGCGGCGACAGCCGGTCCAGCACCGCCTGGATGTGCGACAGCTGCGGCGGTCGCCCCGGCTCCAGGCCGTGCACGACGTCCCCCGTCGCCTGCGCCTCGGCGGCCAGCTCCGGCGGCACCGACATGGACATCCGGTACCGCCGCCGCCCCGGCAGCGGAATGCACACCAGGACGTCGTCGATCCGGCCGTCCGCGTCGCGGTGCGCCGACCGGATCCCGTAGCCCGGCGGCAGGTCCCAGTCCACCTCCACGTCGCCCAGCATGTACTGCTCCGGGAACGCGTCACCCTCGAACCGCAGCCCCACCGCCCGGCGCACCCGGCTGTGCGCCCCGTCGCAGCCCACCACGAACCGCGCCCGGACGTCCTCGGCCCCGCCGGCCCCCATCAGGCCCACCCGCACGTGGTCGTCCTCCTGGCTCAGCGAGAGCAGCTCGGTGCCGCGCTCCACCACTGTGCCGAACCCCGCCAGGTGCGCGGCGAGCATTCGCTCCGTCTCGTACTGCGGCAGCGCGGCGAAGCGGTACGGGTAGCCCGGCGGCAGGTCGAGGTCGATGCGCGGGCCCGGCTCCCCGTCGACGAAGGTCAGCTGCCCGCGCATCGGCACCGCGGCATCCAGCGCCCGGTGCACCAGGCCCATCGCCTCCCACACCTCGAAGGTCCGCGGCTGGATCCCGACCGCCTTCGCGTACAGCTGCGGTTCCGCCAGACGGTCGACGATCCGGCACCCCACCCCGTGCCGCCGCAGCTCCGCCGCCGCCGTCAGCCCCACCGGCCCGGCTCCCACCACCAGCACGTCGACCTCGCCGCCCATGGGCTCCACCTTCCGCCGGCATCCGCACCTCCTACCAGGCTGGTCCGCCGCCCCCCGCCCCGCCACCGGGAGATCTCCGGGCGCGGTGCGGTCGCCGCGGGTCCGTGGTTCGGTCCGTGGCCCGGCGGGTGTCCTGGTGCGTGCTCCGGTGGGTGTCCTCGGCGTGGCCCCGGCGCGGCCCGAGGTACGGTCACCGTCCGTGCCCGTGCATGCCGCCCGCATCGTGAAGCCCTGGGTTAACGAGCGTTGAGGAATCGGCCGTTGTTCCGGCGGCCGAGCGGCGGAATGCTTGGTTCCGTCCCCGGAACGCGCAGGCGAGGAGTGACACCGACATGCCCGCTCCCGCAGCGAGGGGGTGCCGATCGCGGGGCGGTGCCGCACCGGACCTCCTGCTGCACCGGCGCACCCCCGAACTGCCGCCGGGCCGGGGCACGGTGGACGTCCCGGTCTCCCCCGACCGCGACCGCGACCGCGACGCGGTCCGGCTCGCGGAGCGGACTCCGCCCGCCGGCGCCTGACCGCCCGGCACCCGTTTCGGGCCCGCGGGACCGCGCCGCCGGGTGCGCCCGCGGGCTCCCCATGCCCCATCTCCTCAAGAGGCTTCGATGCAAACCCGCGATTCCCGCCGGTGGCTGATCCTGATCGTGCTGTGCCTCAGCACGCTGGTGCTGGTCATCGACAACATGGTGCTCACCGTGGCGATACCGCCGCTGGCGGCCGACCTCGGCGCCACCGGCCAGGACCTCCAGTGGATCCTGGACTCCTACATCCTGGTCTTCGCCGGCCTGCTGCTCACCGCCGGCAGCCTGTCCGACCGGTTCGGCCGGCGGAAGGTCATGATCATCGGCCTTGCCCTGTTCGGTGCCTCCTCGCTGGCCGCCACCTACGTGGCCGACCCGGCCCAACTGATCGCCGCCCGGGCCGTGATGGGCGTCGGCGGTGCACTGATCATGCCCTCCACCCTGTCCATCCTGATCACCGTCTTCGACGAGGACGAGCGGCGCAAGGCGATGAGCGCCTGGGGCGCGGCGGCCATGCTCGGCCTGGTCGGCGGCCCGGTCCTGGGCGGTGCGCTGATCGCCCACTACTCCTGGGGCTCGGTCTTCCTGATCAACGTCCCCGTCGCCGCGGTGGCGATCGTCGCCTCCCTGGTGCTGATGCCCGAGTCCAAGGGCCCGCAGACCCGGCCGGACCCGCTGGGCGCGGTGCTGTCGATGGTCGGGATGTCCGCCCTGGTCTGGACGATCATCGAGCTGCCGCACGGCCTCTCCTGGCCGTCGCTCGCCGTGACGGTCGCCGCGCTGGGCTCCTTCGTGGCCTGGGAACTGCGCACACCGCACCCAATGGTCCCGCTGGAACTGTTCCGCAACCGCACCTTCAGCGGCGGCAGCCTCTCCCTGACGCTCGTCCAGATCGGCAACGGCGGCCTGCTGCTGGTGCTCACCCAGTACCTGCAGTTCGTGCTCGACTACACCCCGACCGAGGCCGGCCTGGCGTTCGTGCCGCTGGCCATCGCCTCACTGGTCTTCAACGGGGTCGGCGCCGGCCTGGGCACGAAGCTCGGCAACCGGACCATGGTCGTGCTCGGACTGCTGGTCTGCGCGGCCGGCTTCGGCGTACTGGCCACCCTGGAGACCGGTGACGGCTTCTCCACGACCGCGCTGGCGCTGGTCCTCATGGGCGCCGGCGGCGGCCTGGCGATGCCCGCGGCCGTCGCCTCGCTGATGGGCGCCATCCCACCGGAGCGGGCCGGCGTCGGCTCCGCACTCAACGACACCATCCAGCAGGCCGGGGCCGCCCTGGGCGTGGCCGTGCTGGGCAGCCTCCTGGTCGACCGGTACGTCGCCGAGATGCCCGCCGACGCCCCCGCAGCGGCCCGCCGTTCCATCGCCGACGCCCTCGCGCTCGGCGACCCGGGGCCGGCCGCCTCGGCCCGGGAGGCGTTCACCTCCGCGATGTCGTCGACCTTCCTGGTCAGCGCGCTCGGCGTGCTCGCCGCCGCCGTCGTGGCCCTGGCCGTCCTGCCGCGCGGCACGACCGCGCCGGAGGACGCCGGATCGGCTTCCGCGGTGGAGGCCGGGGCCGAGGCCGAGGAGCTCGCCGAAGCCCGGGGCTGACGGCCGGCCCCGGCCGACCCGGCGCACGTTCCCTACCGACAGAAGGAAGCCCCCATGGGCATGAAGCAGAGGCTCGCCGTCGTCGTGGCCGCCATGGCCCTCGCCGGCCTGGTCGGCGGCACCGGATACTCCGTCGCCCGCGGCAGCGGCAGCGGCAGCGGCCGTGGCGCCGCGGTCGAGGTGCAGGACGGCGGCGGGACGTGGTTCGGCTCGGCCGGGATCGCCCGCATCCTCAACAGGTGCGCACGCTGACCGTCCGGTACCCGCCGGGCCGGGGGTGTTGATGCGGGCCGTGCCCCGTCGCCGCCCCCTTTGACCTAGCCACTTCGCGCCGGGGGAGGCCTGCCGCCGCCCCCGGCGTCGCGCGGTGCCTGCGGCGCGGGCGCAGGTCCGCGGCCCTGGAGACTCCCGGCGATTTCCCGGACTCCTGGGCTGACACCCAAACCCCGCCGCACGCCCGCGAGGCGACGTATCGAGCGAAGCCCCGGCATCGAGACCACCGACGCCACTCGACCGGCAGACGCACCCACCGGGAGCCGCTCCGTGGCCACACGACTGGCTCCCCATCCTGCCGACGCCTGGGTGCCGGCGCGGTGGTGCGTGAGAAGTCGGCGGGTCCGACTTCTCGTGCGCGCGCGGGCGGCTGCCGCTGCGTCGAGGGGGCAGGCGAAGGGCGTCAGGCCTCGGGCGGGTCGGCTTGGGGCGGTCGGCCGGTCAGGCGGCGGAGGGATGTGGCGGCGAGGCCGGCGGTCGCGGTGAGGGTGAGGGCCAGGGCGCAGGTGAGGGTGGCCGCGTTCGCGCCGGCGGTGTCGGCGACGAGGCCCAGAACGTTGGTGGTGGCGACGAGGGCGAGGCTCTGGACGAAGGTGGCTGCCGCCTGCACCCGGGCGAGGTGGCTGCCCGGTGCCCCGGTGAGCAGGACGGGTCCGATGTGGGTGGCGAACACCCCGGAACCGACGCCGGTGCCGAGAGCCGCCGCCACCGCGGCACCCGCCGTCGGTGCCACTGCGAGTCCGGCCGCCCCCGCCGCCGCCACGCCGAGCCCCGAGCATGCCCGTACCGCGGGCCGTTCGGCGGTGCCCCGGCGTGCGACGAGGACGGACACCGCGATGATGCCGATGCTCTGCGCGCCCGCCACGAGTCCGGCGGTCTGGGCGCTCCAACCGTGTGACCGGACGAGGAGCGGGCCGAGCAGGGACACCACCGGCAGCAGGCTCCCGGCGGCCGCGGCGGTGAGCAGCAGGGCTGCCCGGAGCGCCCGGTCGCCTGCGACGAGCCGTACGCCGTCGGCGACCGAGCCGAAGAGGCTCCGCTCCCCGAGCGCGCCCCGGCCCCCGTCCCCACCCCCGTTCCCGTCCCCGTCCCCGCCGTCCGGCCGCGGTGGGCTGAGGCGTCCGAGGGCGGTCAGCACGACCAGCATCAGCGCGAACGTCGCCGCGTCGAACAGGGCCGCGCCGCTGAGTCCGCCGACGGCGACGAGGCCGGCGCCGAGTGGGGCGCCCAGGAGGGCGGCGGACTGGCGGCCGGCCTGTTGGACGGCGAGGGCGCGGGACAGCCGTTCGTCCGGGACCAGCCCGGGCAGCACCGCGCCGGTGGCGGGCAGGTGGAATGCGTCGACGGTGCCGACCACCGCCGCCACCGCGACGAGGAACCACAGCGAGGAATCCGCGGCGGAGCCGGCCGCGGCGACGACGAGGGTGGCAGCGAGCATTACGGCGTCCCCGGCCAGCAGCACCCGTCGGGTGCCGAACCGGTCGGCGACCGCCCCGCCGAGCAGCAGGAGCGCTGTGCGCGGGACGGTGACCGCGGTCAGGACCAGCGCGGCGGCCCCGCCACCCCGGGCGCTGGCCGCCCAGCCGAGCGCGAAGTGCAGGACGGCGTCGCCGAGGAGGGAGGCGGTACTGCCGGCGAGCCAGAGCCGGTGGACGGCGTTCGGCGGCGCCGGCGCGGGCTCGCGGGTACCGACGTCAGCGGTGGTTCCGGCGGTGGGTTCGGCAGTGGAATCGCCGATGGTTCCGGTGGCGCGTTCGGTGGTGGCACCGGTTGTGGGATCGGCGGTCGGTCGGCCGGTGGGTTTGCTGGTGGACATGCCCGCCGACCGTAGGGCCCTCGACCCGGTCGAGGGCAAGCGGCCGGTTCACCACTGCTGCCACGTGGTGACGGGCGGGTCGCTCTCGACGCCGGTCGAGGCACCGACGGCAACGCCGAACACGACGAGGACCACTCCCAGGAGGCCGATCCCCGCACCGGCGAACACGCCGAGGAAGGCGATGCCCGCGCCACCCGTGTCCGCACCCTCCGGGACCGCCAGGTCGGGCCGCCCGGGCGGGTACCGCACCGGCACGTGGTCGCCGACGACGGTTACCGGCGAGGCGGTGGACACCCAGCCGGCACTCCCGCCCGTCGGGCGTCCGGAAGGAGAGGACCGCCCGCCGGGTCACGGACCGCTCGCCAACGGCTCGGTGTACGTGTCGATGCGGACGGCCGTCGCGCTCGCCGCCTGCGCGAACTCCCGCTGCCGCCGCTGTACCGCGACGACACCGAAGCTCCCCACCGCGATCCCGGCGACGACCGCCAAGGCTCCCGCCACCACCGGCCCTACGCCCCACGAGTGCACGGAAACCCCTGCTTCGAAGGCCTTGTTGACGGTGAGGACGGATGCTCCGGCCGGAGCGGTTCCGATGTCGCCGCCGCCCGGGGCGCGTTCACTGCGACGGCGGCGTGTGCTCCGCGCGGATGCGGTCGGGGATGCGGCCGCGGTTGTGGACGGCGATGCCGTTCGCGCGGGCCCAGGCGCGCACTGGGAGGTCCGCCGTGCCGAGTTCGGGGGACCGCTGCTCGGTGGCCTCGGTGGCTCCGTCGGGCCGGTCGGCGGTGGGCGCTTCCAACGCGCCGATCGGGCCGCTTCGTTCGTCCATGCGGCAACCGTACGCGGGGCCGCCGACACGGGGCGGTGCCGGAGCCCCGTGCGTCGGCGGCGTCGGCGAACTCCCTAGCCGAACTGCAGGTCGACGACCTGGTACAGGGCTCCGCCGCTGGCGGCGTCCTCCAGGACGGCGAGCAGGACGTGGTGGCCGGGCTCGCGGCGGGGGAGGGGCAGGGCGTGGGTGACGGGGCCGCTGACGGTCAGTTCGGCGTCGTACACCCAGTACGGCTGGGAGGCGTTCTCCCGGGTCAGGATGGGCTCGCTCTCGAACTGCGCCCGGCTCAGCGGCGCCGTCGGGTCCCAGCCGGGCCTGGTGAGGAAGTAGGAGAACCGGCGGGCTGCGACGGGTTGCCCGAGGTGCCAGGTGAGGTGGAGGTGCGATCCGGAGGAGACCTCGTGCTTCTTCCATTCGGCGCCGGCGGCGTCCAGTGCCGCGGCGTGCGACTGTCCGGCACTGGCGATGCTGCCGTCCTGCGGGGGTACCGCGTTGGGCACGTCGTCCGGGGAGGACGGGTCCCGCAGCCCGGCTTCGGTGGCGGGGAAGAACTTGCCCGAGGAGAGTGCGGCGGCCAGGTCGCCGCCGAGGTGCAGATGGGCGCGGGAGGCGGGGGAGACCACCGAACCGGAGATCCTGAACATGTGTCAACTCCTCATGGAGCCCGGGACCGTCACCCGGGCGTGACCGTGAGGCTACCCACCGTGGCCGCGCGCACGCAGGAAGTCGGACCGGCCGACTTCCTGCGCAGGCCCGACCCGCGCCGACCCGCGCCGACCCGCGCCGACCCGAGCCGACCCGAGCCGACCCGTGCCGGCGTCGATGCGCAGGCCGACCGTGCGGGGCCGGCCCGGGCACGCGCGGGGGTGGCGGTGCGTATGCGGAGCGGTAGGATTCGGCTCCAACGCCCCTACGGGCCTGAGGACTTCATCACGTGCTGCGAACCGACCGGATCGCGCGCTCGGCCGCGCCCCTGGCAGCAGCCCTGGCGGCGGCCCTGCTCGTGGCGGGGTGCACCGGAGGGGAGCCGCCTCCGGAGGGGGAGCCGGCGCCTGGGCGCTGGGGGCGCTTCCCGCGGTCGCCGTCGACGCTGCTCTGCAGGCGGCCGTCGACACGCCGGTGGCCCCGGGGGCGGCGCGGGTCCTGGGGGTCGCCGAGGTCGCCGGCACCGAGGTGGTCCTCGCGGTGCGGAACGGGACCTGCCTGGTCGCACACCTGCCGACCGGGTCCGGCGGGTCGGCTGCCGCCGCCGATGTGGTGCTCGGCTCGCGGCGTCCGGCCGGCGACGGTGGAGGGTCGGACGGGCGGGAGGGGTCCCCGGCAGTGTGCTGACGGGGACGTACACGCGGGCGTCGTCCCCGGTGGAGCCCTTCGGCTTCATGAACCTCGCCTGCTCGGAAGGGGCGATGGTGGTCGGCATCGAGGGGGCCGGAGCAGTGGGGGACGTGTGGGTGAAGTCCGGTGCGTCCCTGCAGTTCTGGCGGCAGGGCCGGGATGCCCGTCCCGGCCGTGGGCATTGCCGGAGCGGTCCACCGGCCGACCCCGGAGGGCGGCGCCGGCTCCTGACCGGTGGGCCCTGCGGGCGTGGGTGGCTCCGGTGCCCGGCGTCCTCGTGGGGGCGGCCGCTGTCGCCTTCGCCTTCCGGGTGCCGCCTACTCCATTGCCGCCGCCACCGCCGCCGACAGCACCGCCTCGCCGACCTCCGTCCTCGCGTACAGGACGCTGCGCCCGGTGCGGTGGGCGGTGACGAAGCCGGCGTTGCGCAGGGCGGCGAGGTTCTGGGAGACGCCGGCCATCGACAGGCGGGTGCGGTGGGCGAGTTCGGTGGTGGAGGCCGGGACGTCGAGCTCGCCGAGCAGCAGGGTGCGGGTGCGGCCGAGCACTCCGACGAGCGCATCCGTCCCGTCGGCCGTGCGGCGCCGTTCCCACAGGGTCCCGACGCCCCGCGCCCGGTAGGCGAGCTGCGGCGGGTCGGGCGGCGCGACCCGCGTCGAGAGCCCCGGCCCCTTGAACGCGGACGGGATCAGCAGCAGCCCGGAGCCTGCGGTCTCCCGGGCGAGGGTGTGCCGTCGGCGGACCACCCGCAGCGTGCTCTCCTCCCACCGCAGCAGCGGATGGAGTTCGTTGAGCAGGTGCCCGGCGCCGTGCTCGGCGACCTGGCGGGCCCGGTCGCGGATGTCGGCGTCCAGGACCGCCCGGATGCGGCCCCACGAGGGGGCGAGGGTCAGTTCCCAGTAGGTCAGGATCTCGGCCGAGACCCGCTCCAACTGCCGTGCCGGATCGGCGTACAGGGCGCGCAGACGTGGCCCGGGGGCGCTGCCCTGGTGGTGTCGCAGGTGGTCGAGGTCGCGCCGGACGGCAGTGGCGGGGGTGGCGGCGAGGGCGGCCAACTCCTCGGCCAGTGACGGGGCGGGCCCGGCCGGGGCCGGGTTGAGGAAGTCGGCGACGTACCCGGTGGCCGGCACCAGCTCGGCGAGCCAGCCCCGGTCGAGCCCGGCCGCCGCGATACGGGGCCGGACCTGGTCCAGCCAGCGCCGGTGCAGCGGATCGTCGACACCGGAGGCCAGCAGCCGGTAGCTCGTCCCGACCTGCCACAGCGGGGAGACGGCGAACCGCATCTGCGCCAGATCGTTCGCCGAGAAGGCCAGTCGGGCCGATTCGGCCGCCCTCGTCGCCGCCACACCGCCCCCAGGATTCAGCCCTGCACGAATCAATGGCCGCTCACCCTACCCGGTGGCGATCATTCGCGGCATGACCTCACCGACCATCACCGCCGCTGCCGCTGCCGCTGCCGCGGGGACCTGGACGCTGGGCGACCGCACCGTCCACCGGATCGGCTTCGGCGCGATGCGGCTGCCACAGACCGGGGCGGCCCTCGTCCCCGACGCCGTACCGCGCGACCGCGACCGGGCGATCCGGGTACTGCGCCGGGCGGTCGAACTCGGCGTGAACCACATCGACACCGCCGCGTTCTACTTCTCCCCGCTGCGCTCCGCGAACGAGCTGATCAACCGTGCCCTGGCGCCGTACCCGGCGGACCTGGTGATCGCCACCAAGGTCGGCCAGCCGCGCGACGCCTCGGGCGCATGGCTGCCGCACGCGCGGCCGGAGCAGTTGCGCGGCCTGGTCGAGGAGAACCTGCGCCAGCTCGGCCGGGACCATCTGGACCTGGTCAACCTGCGGATCGTCGGAACGGGGTCCGTCGCCGAGCGCTTCGGCGTCCTGGCCGACCTGCGGCGGGCCGGGCTGATCCGCCACCTCGGCCTGTCCAACGTGAATCCCGAGCATCTCGCGGAGGCCCGGGCCATCGCACCGGTGGTGTGTGTGCAGAACATGTACGGCCTCGGCGTGCGGTCCGACCAGGACGCCTTCGTCCGCAGCTGCGGCGAGCAGGGGGTGGCGTTCGTGCCGTTCTACTCGATCGCCGCCACCGGCCGGCAGAGCGGGGCGAACGGCGACGAGCAGCCCGAGGTGCTGGCCGTGGCGAAGGCACACGGGGTCGGCGCCGCGCAGGTACGGATCGCCTGGACGCTGCAGCGCGGACCGCACGTCCTGGCCATCCCCGGGACGGGCGACCTCGCCCACCTGGAGGCCAACGTCGCGGCGGGCGCCCTGCGGCTGTCCGCGTCCGACCTGGACCTCCTGGATGCGGCGCACCGGCGGGGTACCTGAGCGGCGCAGCCGGTCAGCCGCGTTCGGCCGGTATGCCGGGCGGTGGTGCGCCCGCGGACGTCGCGCCCGCGGACGTCGCCCCGGCGGGCCGAGCGGCGGTGGACGGAGCGCCGGTGGACGGAGCGGCGGCGGGTCCGCCCGCTGAGGGTGCACCGCCGAAGCGCTCGTGTATCGCCGGGTACAGCGCCACCGCGCCGAGCAGGACCAGCGCCCACCCCCCGGTCAGCGGGAACTCCAGTACCGTCAGCCCGCCGCCGATCAGCAGCAGATAGCCGCCGACCTGCGCCGGCAACCGCCCGGTCGCACGGACCGCGTGCCGGGCGAGCGTCCCGAGGGCGGCCAGGGCCACCCCGGCGACCAGGAACCAGACCGAGGCCTCCCGGGCGTCGTAGTCGGCGGCCCCGTGGTCGGCGACCGCGGCGAAGAAGCCGTCCCGGGCGATCGCGCCCCAGGCGTTGGGCTGCGCGAAGGCGGTCAGCAGGTGCAGGCCGGCGACCACCAGGATCAGCCGGGGTACCCAGCGGGCGATCCCGTTCACCGGGCACCCCCGGGGGCCAGGGCCAGCAGCGGCCGGTAGGCCGCGCGCAACTCCTCGGCCGACGGCGGGGGCACGATGTGGTGGGAGCCGATCATGACGAGGTGGAGCAGCCGGGCCATGGCCGCCGACTCCTCCTCGCTGCCGCCGAGTCGCCGCCACAGGTCGTGCAGGTACGCCGTCCGCATCCGGTCGACGCGCTCCTGCGCCGCCCGCGCGCCGGAGTCCTGGGCGGCCCAGGCCCGGGTGGCGGCCTCCAGGCCGGGATGGCGGCCGGAGTCCGCGAGGATGGCCTCCAGCAGGGCCTCCAGGTGCGTCCTCGCCCCCGCGTCGCCGGCCCGCTCCGCCCCCGCGTCGCCCGCGCGGTCCGCCCCCGCGTCGCCGGCCCGCTCCGCCGCCGCGATGTAGCGGACCGTGTACTCGGCCTCGAAGTGCTGCAGCAGGTCGGCCCGGTAGCCGGTCATGCCCTTGAAATGGTGGTAGAAGGACCCCTTCGTCACTCCGAGCCTCCCGCAGAGCCGTTCGATCGTGAGACTCGGCGCGCCCTCCTCGGAGAGCACCGCGAGCCCCGCCTCCAGCCAGTCCGTCCTCGTCGCCATACCATGCAGTATGGTACGGAGCTGATCGACCGTCAACGCATTTCCCGGAGAGGCCGGATGCTCCGCCGAACGGCGTACCCCGCGCATCCGTCCGGGTGCCGGCGGGTGTTGTACGGGCCGGTACGGACCGCCGGTGCTACCACGGACCGCATGTCCCACCACATCCTCCGCGCACCCGGCCTCCGCACCCCGCGCGGCGACGCCCGGCTCCAGCTGGCCGACGTGTTCGCCTTCCCCGGCACCGACGCGCCCGGCCGGACCGTCCTCGTCCTGGACGTACACCCCTTCGCGACCGCCCACGACCCCGGCTTCCACCCCGACGCGGTCTACCGGATCAACATCGACAACGACGGCGACAACCGGGCCGACGTCGCCTTCAGCTTCGTCTTCTCCGACCCCGAACTCGGCGGCCAGACCGTCACCGTCCACCGGGCCGTCGGCGTGGGGGCCCAGAAGCACGAGCCCGTCGGCGACCGCATCCTCGTCAACGTGCCGGTGGCCTTCGGCGACGCGCCCGACATCGTCGAGGCCGGCGGCTACCGGGTCTCCGCCGGACTGCGCAGCGACCCCTTCTTCGCCGACCTCGACGGACTCGCCGACGGCCACCGCTGGACCGGCCGGGACTCCCTGGCCGCGGCGAACGTCTTCGCGGTCGCCGTCGAAGTGCCCGACACCGACCTCGGGCCGGTGCCCACCATCGGCATCTGGGCCCGGATCAGCCTCCGCCGGCACGGGCGGCTCGTCGCCGTCGACCGCGGCGCCCACCCGCTGCTCACCGAGTACTTCGAGCCGGAGGCGGCCCGGGACGCGTACAGCGCGGGCGAACCGGCCGAGGACTGGCGGCGCCACCATGAGGCGTGGACGGAGGTCCTCCAGCGCACCGGCGCGTACACCACGCAGGCGGCGACCGAGACGCTCGGGCTCGTCCTGCCCGACATCCTGCACTACGACCGCGCACGCCCGGCCGGCTACCCCAACGGACGCACGCTCGTCGACGACGTCGTCACGGCCCGCCTCACCATGCTCACCGGCGCCACCCCCACCGGCCGCCACGTCCCCCCGCACGACGACCTGCTGCCGACCTTCCCGCACCTGGGTCACCCGCACGGCACGGGGTGAGGAGCGGTGGGGCAGGGGTGGGGGTGGCCACCCGTACGGCGCGGCCACCGTCGTCAGCGGTCGGCGCGGCGGAACTCCTCGGAGGGTAGGCCGCCGAGGTCGATGTCGCCGCGGACGAGGGCGCCGGCCTGGTCGGCGGTGAGGGGGTGGGCGAAGAGGTAGCCCTGGCCGAGGGGGCAGCCCATGGCGGCGAGGAGGTCGCGTTGGACGGGGTTCTCGATGCCCTCGGCGATGACCTGGACGCCGAGGGTGTCGGCGATCCGGGTGATGCCCTCGACGAGGGCGTACTGCTGCTGGGAGACGCCGAGGCCGTCGATGAAGGACTTGTCGATCTTCAGGATGGAGATCGGGAACTCCCGCAGGTAGGAGAGCGAGGAGTAGCCCGTCCCGAAGTCGTCGATGGCGATGCCGACGCCGAGGTCGCCGAGGATGCGCATGTCGGTGCGGACCCGGTCGTCGCGGCGCATCAGGACGGATTCGGTGAGTTCGAGGACGAGCAGGCTGGGGTCGATGCCGGAGGTGTCGACGGCGCCGCGGACGACGTCGACGAAGCCGGCGTCGCGGAACTGGCGGGCGGAGACGTTGACGTTGACGCGCAGCCGGGGGCGGCCGGTGAGGCGCTGCCAGGAGGCGGCCTCCTGGGCGGCGCGTTCGAGGACCCAGGCGCCGAGCGGGACGATCTGGCCGCTCTCCTCGGCGAGGGAGATGAACTCGTCGGGGAGGACCATGCCGCGCCGGTCGTGCGGCCAGCGGACGAGGGCCTCGAAGGCGACGAGTTCACCGCTCGCCAGGTCGACGATCGGCTGGTAGTAGAGGGCGAAGTTGGATTCGGCGATGGCGGTGTCGAGGTTCTCGTTCAGTTCGTGCCGTTCCACCAGTCCGGCCTGCAGCTGCGGCTGGTAGTGGCACCACTGGCGCTTGCCCGCGGCCTTGGCGGAGTAGAGCGCGAGGTCGGCGTGGGTGAGCAGTTCCGCCGCGTCGACGCTGTCCTCGGTGGTGGCGACGCCGATGCTGGCGCTGATCCGGACGGCGCCGGCGCTGAGTTTGAACGGTTCGGTGAAGGCGGTGAGCACGGCGTCCGCGGTGGCGCCGACGTCGGCCGGGCGCAGGGCGTCCTCGACCAGGACCGCGAACTCGTCGCCGCCCAGCCGGGCCGCGGTGTCGGAGGTGCGCAGTGCGGTGGAGACCCGGAGCGAGACGGCGACCAGCAGTTCGTCGCCGACGGCGTGGCCCTGGGTGTCGTTGACCACCTTGAAGTCGTCGAGGTCGATGAAGAGCACCCCGGTGACGGCGCCGCTGCGCTCGCTGCGGGAGAGCGCGTGGCCCACGCGGTCCTGGAAGAGGACGCGGTTGGCGAGGCCGGTGAGCGAGTCGTGGAAGGCGCGGTGGGTGAGTTCGCGCTCCATCTGGCGCTGTTCGGTGACGTCGCGCAGGGTGAGCACGAGTCCGCCGACGGTCGGGTCGTCGCGCAGGTCGTTGCAGCGGACCTCGGCCTCGATGGGGCTGCGGTCCTGGCGCAGCAGCCGCCAGTGCTCGCGCTGCTGGCCGTCGGGGCGCTCCTGGGTGCGCATCCGGGCGAGGGCGCCGCCGACGGCCCGGCTGTCCTCGGGCGGGACGAGGTCGGTGAGCATGATGCCGGCGAGGTCGGGGTAGCCGAGGACGCGTTCGGCGGAGGAGCTGGCGTACCGGACGCCGTCGTCGGCGTTGAGGATGAGGATGACGTCGCTGGCGCTCTGGACGAGGGTGCGGAAGTACATCTCGCTGTTGCGGCGGGTGACCTCCTGGCTCAGCATGACGCGTTCGACGGCGAGGGCGGCCTGGGCGGCGAGGATCTCCAGGGAGCCCCAGAGGGCGGTGAGCTCCTGTTCGGTGCCGGTGACGATGAGGGCGCCGATCAGCGGGTCGCCGGAGGGGCGTTCGGCGAGGGTGAGCGGGCAGAGCAGGGCGCTGGGCATGCCGTTGAGGCGCAGGGCGAGGTCGCTGCCGATGTCCTCGACGGGGAGTAAGCGGGTCTCCCGGTAGACGGCGAGGGCGAGCACCTCGTCGGAGCTGTCGCCGAGGGCGTGCGCGTAGGGTCCGCGTTCGGCGTGCCGGACGTGCAGGACGCCGCCCTCGCTGACCGCGAGCAGGGTGATGTGGCCGGGTTCGGCGGGCATCAGGGTGGAGGCGGCGGTCTGGACGGCGTCGGCGACCTCCTCGACGCTGACGGCGGCGGTGAGCGAGGCGCCGGCCTCGCGCAGGGCGCG
Organism: Kitasatospora sp. NPDC054939; assembly: GCF_053610105.1. Classification (NCBI taxonomy): domain Bacteria; kingdom Bacillati; phylum Actinomycetota; class Actinomycetes; order Kitasatosporales; family Streptomycetaceae; genus Kitasatospora; species Kitasatospora sp. NPDC054939. The sequence continues at coordinate 60,513 of NZ_JBSGXP010000021.1, forward strand.
TTCGCGGGCGATGGCCTGCCGGTGGGCGATGACGACGCCGGCCAGCCGGGCGAGGACGAGCAGGAACAGGATCGCCGAGAAGGCGCCGATGACCCCGGCGTTGTTGGTGTTGCCGCTGATCGACTCGACGATGAGGATGCCGGGCGCGATGAGCGAGGCGAGCGCGAGCAGGGCCAGCCGCCCGTGGCTGATGTCGGGCCCCTGGCTGGGCACGGGTCTGGTCAGCTGGACCATCGACGGGTGCAGGGCGGCGGCGCCCCAGGCGGTGTAGAACGCGGCCCAGCCGAGGTCGACGGGGGTGCCGATGCGCCAGTCGCCGTGCAGTTGGATCAGCCCGTACAGCACGTCGGAGGCCAGGAGGCCGATGGTGCCGACGGTGAGCAGTTGCAGGGAGCGGCTCTTGCCGCCGCGCGGCACCAGCAGGCGCAGCAGCAGGGCGAGCACGACGACGTCGCCGAGCGGGTAGGCGATGGCCACCGACTTCTGCAGCCAGGTGAGGTCGGGGTTTCGGGTGTACGGGAGGATCAGGTAGATCCAGGCGAGCAGCGCGAGCCCCATGGTGAGGATGAGCGCGTCGAGCAGGCTGCCGCGGTCCTGATGGGCGGTCCGCCAGCGGATGAACCCCAACACGCCTGCGGCGTACAGCAGGTACTCCGCGAGGTAGAAGCCGTCGGCGACCGAGGGGAACGGATTGCCCAGGTCCAGGAACTGCATCTGGATGACCTGGACGACCTCGCCGGCGGTGAAGCAGAAGTTGGCGAGCGCGAGCAGGTACCAGTACCGGGCGTGTGCCGGGTGGTTGAGGCGTACCCCGACCACGATGGCGGCAACGCCTCCGAGGCCGATGCCCGTCCACCAGATGATCCGCTGGTTCGGGTAGAGGTAGTAGATGGTGGTGAAGACCGCCATCCAGACCAGGTAACAGGCCATCAGCTGTTGGCGCCGACGTGTCAAGGAAGCTACCTCCTCCGCGACATCGCCGCGCCGCTGGGGGCGGGGACCGGGCGAGGGGTCGTGGAACGGGGGGTGGAGTGGGGCCGTCCGGGCGGGGGGACGGTCGGGGACCGGCCCAGGGCCGGGGGTCCGGCGAGGGGCCGGGGCGGCTGTCCGCCCGGGAGTTCCGGGGGCCTGCACTCGGGAGTCGGAATGGGGTTTGGGTGCGTATAGTCGGAATTGCCGTACCTCCCAGCATTCTGCCGCCACAGCATGAGGTCAAACCGGTGGACGATGCACCAGAGAGCGCACGGGGCGCACGCACGGATGTGGATTCCGGGCGTGACGTCGTGCTGCGCAACGAAGACGGTCAGTATGCGATCTGGCCGGGCGGTGCCACCGTCCCGGGCGGATGGCAGGGCGTGTTCGGACCGGCCCCGCGCGCCGAGTGTCGGGAGTTCGTCGCCCGGGTCTGGGCCGGGCCGGGCGGCCCGCCGCCGGCCGCGGCGCACGCGGCCGCCGAGCACCAGGCCGCTGGGCGCCCGGCCGCAGCACATCCGGCCACTGCGCACCCCGACGCGGCGCGCCCGGCCGAAGCGCACCCCATTGCGGCGCACCCGGACGGGGCCCGCCCGGGGCCTCCCGGTGCGGGCCCCGCCGGGACCGTGCACGCGCTCTTCCGCACGCGGGCGGCCCAGGACCCGGAGGCCCTCGCCGTGCTCGCCGAGGACGGCCGGCTCGACTACCGGGAGCTCGACGGGCGCAGCGACGGCCTGGCGGCCGTGCTCCGCGAGCACGGCGCCGGCCCGGGGCAGGTGGTCCCGGTCTGCCTGGAGCGCCGGGCCGACCTCGCGGTGGCCTGGCTGGCCGTCCTCAAGGCCGGTGCGGCGTTCCTGCCGCTCGACCCGGCCCACCCGGACCGCCGGCTCGCCCAGCTGGTCGAGGACTGCGGCGCCGCCCTGGTCGTCACCTGTTCGGCCGCGGCCGGCCGGTTCCCGCGGACGGTGCAGGTCACCGAGGGCGCCGGCCGGCCCGCGCCGCCCGACTCCGCCGGGCCGGACGACCTCGCGTACCTCATCTACACCTCCGGCACCACCGGGACCCCCAAGGGCGTGCCGGTCACCCACCGCTCGCTGGCCTTCACGCTCGCCCGGGTGATCGACGCCTACCGGCTGACCCCCGAGGACCGGGTCCTGCAACTCGCCGCGCTCGGCTTCGACACCTCGCTGGAGCAGGTCTTCGCCACCCTGCTGTCCGGCGCCACCCTGGTCCTGGGCGGCGGCCGGACCTGGGCGCCCACCGAACTGGTGCACCGGATGCCCGGCCTCGGCCTGACCGTCGCCGACCTCACCCCCGCCTACTGGCACCACGTCCTCGCCCTGCTGCCCGACGGCGGCCCCGCACCGGACGGCTTACGGCTGCTGATCGTCGGCGGCGACACCGTGCACGCCGACGACTGCCGCACCTGCCTGGCCCGGCTGCCCGAGGTGCGCCTGGTCAACGCGTACGGGGTCACCGAGGCCGCCGTCACCTCCACCCTCGGCGAGATCACCGCCGACCTGCTGCGCACCCCCGGGGCACCGGTGCCGATCGGCAAACCGCTGCCGGGCGTCCGGGTGCACGTCCTGGACCGGCGGCTCTCCCCGGTCCGGCCCGGCGAGAAGGGCGAGATCTACCTCGGCGGGCCCGGTCTGGCCCGCGGCTACTGGCGCCAGCCCGTCCTCACCGCGGAGACCTTCCTGCCCGACCCGTACGCGTCGGCGCCCGGCGAGCGGATGTACCGCACCGGGGACGCCGGGCGCTGGCGGGCGGACGGCAACCTGGAGCTGCTCGGCCGCTTCGACGACCAGGTCAAGGTGCGCGGCTTCCGGGTCGACCCGACCGAGATCGAGGCCGTCCTGGCCGGCCATCCCGACGTGCGGCTCGCCCGGGTCGCCGCGGACGCCCGGACGGGGGCCGCGGACGGCGACCACGTGCTCACGGCGTACTACACGCTCGTCGACCGCGGCAGCGGCTCCGGCCCCCGGGCCCGGCGCTCCGGCATCCGTGAGTACCTGGCGGACCGGCTGCCGGACTTCATGGTGCCGACCGACTTCGTCCTGCTGGAGAGTATGCCGCTGACCCCGGCCGGCAAGATCGACCGGCGCCGGCTGTCCGCCGCCCAGCCGCAGCTGCAGCGCCGCGACCGGCGCGACGGCGCGGACCGGCCCCCGGACGGCGAGGGCCCGCGCCGGCCCGGTGAGAAGCCGCCGCCCCGGGCGGGCGAACCCGGCAACGGCGCGGTGGAGAACGGGGTCGCCCAGCTCTGGTCCGAACTGCTCGGCGTCGACGAGGTCCGCCCCGACGACGACTTCTTCGCGCTCGGCGGCAACTCGCTGCTCGCCATGGAGATGATCGCCCGGGCCCGGATTATGTTCGGCGTCGACGTCACCCGGATCCGCTTCCTCACCCGTTCGCTGCTGCGCGACGCCACCCTGCGCGCCTTCGCCGCCGCCACCCGCGCCGCCCGGTCGGCGGGCAGCCTGCCGGGTGCGGCGGACGGCACGGGGGCGGCGGACGGGACCGCGGTGGACGGGCCGGCCGGGATCGACGGGCCGGACGCTGCCGCCGTCGGCGGCCCGAACGGCTCGACGGGCCTGCCGGGCGAGTCGGGCGAGTCGGGCGGCGTCACCGACTGGGCCGCCGAGGCCGAACTCGGCACCCCCGTACGGCTGTCCTGGCAGCCCGCGCCCTCCCGGGCCGAACCCGCCGAGATCCTGCTCACCGGCGCCACCGGCTTCTGCGGCGCCCACCTGCTGCAGGCCCTGCTCGACACCACCGGCGCCCGCATCCACTGCCTGGTCCGCGCGCCCGACGAGGAGCACGCCCTCGAACGGATCCGCGCCGCCCAGCAGCGCTTCCTGCGCCACGACCTGGCCGACAGCCGGGTGGTGCCACTCGTCGGCGACCTCACCGCGCCGCTGCTCGGTCTCACCCAGCACCGCTTCGAGGAACTGGCGGGCGGCCTCGACGCCATCCACCACCTCGGCGGCCAGGTCAACTTCATCTACCCGTACCACCAGTTGCGCGCCGCCAACGTCGGCGGCACCCGCGAGATCGTCCGCCTCGCCGGGCACTCGCGCGGCATCCCGGTGCACTACCTCTCCAGCCTCGCCGTGCTCGCCGGGTTCGGCCCGGCGGGCATCGGCGAGGTCAGCGAACGCACCCCGCTCGCCCACGCCGACAAGCTCGCCGTCGGGTACGTGGAGAGCAAGTGGGTCGCCGAGCAGCTGCTACACAACGCGGCGGCGGCCGGCCTGCCGGTGACGGTGCTGCGCACCAACGACGTCACCGGGGACCTCGCCGGCGGGGTGATGAACACCGGCACGGAGATGTGTGCACTCATCAAGTACGTGGCGGAGAGCGGGACATGCCCGGACGTCCGGCTGCAGCTGGACTTCGTGCCCGCCGACCGGTTCAGCCGGGCCGTCGCCCACATCGCGGCGCACGCCCCCGCGGCCGGCGAGGTCTACCACATCACCAGCCCCCGGCCCGCACTGCTCGGCGACCTCGCCGAACGGCTCCGGGTGCACGGCTACCCGGTGGACGAACTCCCGTACGGGGAATGGGTGCAGGGGCTGGTCCGGTTCGCCGCCCGGCACCCCACCCACCCGATCACGCCGTTCGTCCCGCTCTTCGTCGACCGCTGCCCGGGCACCGAACTGTCCATCAGCGAGATGTACTTCCGCCCGACCTTCCCGCTCTTCGACCGCTCCAACACCGAACGGGCCCTGGTCGGCAGCGGCATCGACCTCCCGGCGGTGGACGAGGACCTGCTCGACCTCTACATCGGGCAGCTCACCGAGTCCGGCTTCGTGGCCGCGCCGGAGGGGGCGGGCCGGCGGTGAGCGCGGCCGACCGGGGACCGTTCGACCGGGGACCGTTCGCCGGGCTGGACCTCCGCGGGGCGCCCGGGGACGGGCCGGTGGCCTTCGGGGCCGGCCTCGCCCCGGAGACCCTGCTCGCCGCGTACCGCAGCGGGCTGTTCCCGATGCCCGCCCCCGATCCGTACGCGAGCGCCTTCAACGAGGCCCGCTACGAGGACGCCCCGGTCCTGCCCGGCCCGGCGGCCGACGACGACCCCTACGCGCTCGCCTGGTGGTCGCCCGACCCCCGGCCGGTCCTCGCCCCGGGCGGCGTCCGACTCGGCAGCCACCTCGCCCGCCGGCTGCGCAACCGGCTGGACTGGTGGACCACCGCCGACCGGGCCTTCGAGCAGGTCGTCGAGGCCTGCGCCGCCGGACGCCAACAGCATTGGCTGACCGTCGAGTTGCGCGCCTCGCTGGTCGAGCTGCACCGGCGGGGCGCCGCCCACAGCGCCGAGGTGTGGGACGGCGAGGAGCTGATCGGCGGCGTCTTCGGCGTCAGCGCGGGCCCGGCGCTCAGCCTGGACTCGATGTTCCACCGCCGCTCCGACGCCGCCCGGGTGGCGGTCGCCGACCTCGCCCGCCGCTTCACCGACGCCGGCGGGAGCCTGCTGGACGCCCAGTGGGACGGCCCGCACATCCGCAGCCTCGGCGCCGTGCCCGTCCCGCGGGCCCGCTACCTGGCCCGACTCGCCGCCCCCGCCGGACCGTACGCATCGGGCCCGCCCGAACCGACCGAACCGACCGACCCGCCCGACGGCCTCCGCCGCGACGGCCCCGCGCCGACCGCGGGTCGGCTCCCGCTCGCGCCGCAGCCCGCACGGCGCCTGGCCGTGCGTACCGCGGGCCGACCGGAAGCCGACCGCTGGTACATCTGAGGGCGCGCCGGTCCGCGGCCGGCCCGGGCCCGGTTCGTTAGGCCCGGTGCGGCCGTGGCGCGTCCTAGTACGGCCGGACCAGGACGTGGGCGGCGCCGGGGATGCCGACCTTCAGGAGCTGGTCCTCCTCCGGGGTGGTCGGGGTGCCGGTCTCCTGCTTGAGGACCGCCCGGGAGAGGGCCTGCACCCAGAGGGCGCGCGGGCGGCGGCGGGCCTCCCAGGCGGCCAGCGCGGCCGGCACCTCGGCGTGCTCGTCCAGCGACAGCGCGAGCACCAGGGCGTCCTCGACGGCCATCGCCGCGCCCTGGGCGAGGTGCGGGGTGGAGGCGTGGGCGGCGTCGCCGGCCAGCACCACCCGGCCGACGTGCCAGGGCGCCTCGACGGTCACCTGGGAGATCCGCGAGTACACCACCGCGGCCGGGTCGGTCACCTGCGCCAGCGCCTCGGCGATCGGGCCGCAGAAACCGGCCAGCCGCTCCGCCAACTGCTCGTGGGCGCGCTCCGGGTCCGGTCGGAAGTCCTCCGCCTCGGCGAACACCGAGCCCAGGTACATGAGTTCGCCGGTGATCGGGGTGAGCAGTGCCTTCGCCCTGAGGTTGCCGGCGCTCATCACCACGCCCTGCACCTCGGGCAGCCGCGGCAGCGTCACCCGCCAGTTGGCGAAACCGGTGTACTCGGGCGCGTACGCCTCGCCGTACAGCCGGCGGCGCAGCGGCGAGCCGATCCCGTCGAAGCCCACCACCAGGTCGTAGCGGGCCCGGTGGCCGTCGGAGAGGGCGACGTCCACCCCCGGCCCGTCGTCGGTGAGTCCGGTGACGGTGGCGCCGAAGCGGATCGCGGCGCCGGCCGCGCGGGCCGCGTCGCCGAGCACCGCGGCCAGCGCGGGGCGGGGGATGCCGTTGGCCGGCGGCGCGTCGCCCATCCGGGGCTGTGGGATCTTGGCGAGCACGCCGCCGGACGGGTCGCAGACGGTGAGCACCTCCCACTCGAAGCCGGCCGCCAGGCAGGCGTCCAGCAGGCCGAGTTCGGCCATCACGTGCAGCGCGTTGGACGGCTGGACGATGCCGACGCCGAGCGCGTCGAGCTCGCCGCGCACCTCGGCCACCTCGACCCGGTGGCCGCGCCGGGCCAGGGCGGTGGCCAGGGTGAGGCCGCCGATGCCGCCGCCGTGGACCAGGACGCTCAGGGGTGGGGTCATGTGCTTCTCTCCAGGGGTCGTACGGGGCCGCGGGGGGGGCGGATCGGGGTGGTGCGGAACCCGGTCACCGGGCGGCCGGGTTGCCGTGGCGTCAGATCGATGCGCTGCCGGGTCGCTGTGCTGCCGGGCCGCTTCGGCGCCGGGTGGCACCGACGTGCCGGGGTGCGGGGCCGGCGGGCCGTCAGGCGGACGCCGACTCCATCAGGTGGTCGACCAGGGCGAGCAGCAGGTCGCGGCCGTAGGCGCGGTCGCGGACGTCGCCGAGCAGCATCGGCACCTGCGGGTCCAGGTCGAGGGCGGTCCGGATCTCCTGCGGGGTCCGGGTGTTCTGTCCGTGGAAGCAGTTGATGGCGACGACGAACGGGATGCCCCGGCTCTCGAAGAAGTCGATCGAGGCGAAGCTGGTGTCCAGACGGCGGGTGTCGGCGATGACGATGCCGCCCAGCGCGCCGTTGACCAGGTCGTTCCACATGAACCAGAAGCGCTCCTGCCCGGGCGTGCCGAACAGGTAGACCACCAGCTCCGGGCTGACCGTGATCCGGCCGAAGTCCAGGGCGACGGTCGTGGTGTCCTTCTGGTCCACGCCGGACAGGTCGTCCACGCCGATACCGGCGCGGGTCAGGTACTCCTCGGTGCGCAGCGGGGCGACCTCGCTGACCGAGCCGACCAGGGTCGTCTTGCCGACGCCGAAGCCGCCGGCGATGAGGATCTTGACGGCGGCGGGCGCGACGGGCGCGGCGGGCGGGGTGGGCCCGCCCCCGCCGTACCCGGGGTGGGGAGGGAGCTCGGAACGGGCGCCGGTGTGCGCGTCGTCGCGGGCACCGGCGGGGGAGTTGGAGTGGGCGGCCGACGGTGCGGTGCTGTGTGCCATGGGTGTCAGAGTCTCCGGAGTCCTTCGCGTACGGCTGCGAGCAGCCCGAGGTCCACGCCGCCCCCGGAGGCCCGGGCCACCGACAGCGGCGCCCGGGCCTGCAGCAGACCCTGGGAGATCAGGTCACCGACCAGGATCTTGGTGACCGAGACCGGCAGGTCCAGGTCGGCCGCCACCTCCGCGACGGCGGTCGGGAGGCGGCAGCGGTCCAGGATCGTTCGGTGCTCCGGCTGGAGCCCGCGCGGGCCCGGCCGGGTGCCGCGGCCCGGGGCCGGCCGGGCCCCGTCCACGACGGTGGTGAGCAGGGTGATCAGGGTGAGGTCGTCGCGCTCGGGCGCCGTCCGGCCCCGGGTGATCGTGTACGGGCGCACCATCGTTCCGGCGCCGTCGTCCCCGTCCTCGTCCTGCGCCTCGCTCCAGTGCGGTGCCGGCCCGCGCCAGGGCGGTACGGGATCGCTCCAGTGGGGATCCACGGCCTGCTCAGCCCCGGTTCCGGGCGGCGAAGGCGTCGAACTCGCTGCGGACCGGGGTGCTCAGCTTCTGGCCGACCTGCTGGACCAGGGTGTGCATGGCGACCGACATCACCTCGGCGTCGACCTCCTGGGAGGCCACCACCGCGAGGTGGGTGCCCTGGGCGGCGGCGATGACGAACAGCCAGACCTCCGCCAGCTCCACGATCACCTGGTGCACCGGCCCGCCGTCGAAGAGCTGGCCGACGCCGCGGGCCAGACTCTGCTGGCCGGTGGCCACCGCCGCCAGCCGCTCGGCGTCCGCCCGTTCGATGCTGCGGGAGTGGCTGACGACCAGGCCGTCGTCGGAGAGCAGGACGGCACTTCTGGTCCCGGACACCGAGTCGACGAGTCCGTCCAGCAGCCAGTCCAGGTCCTGGTGGGTGGCGATCGTGCGGGTCATCACTGGTCATCCGTCCTAGGGGTTCGGGAGTCCGGGCCGGGCAGGGCCCAGGGGGCGTGGCCCGGTGCGGGGGCCTGCGGGTCGATCGGACCGGCGGGGTGGGGGCCGGGGGAGCGGTGGTCGGGGGAGCGGAAGTCGCTCGGGGACGGGGCCGGGGCGGCGTCGGAGCCGGGCTGCGGGTCGCGCGGCAGGGGGCCGTGCAGGGTGTCGCGGTCGCCGAGGCCGCGGGCGGCCCGGGACTGCCGTTGGAAGGCACCGATCGCGGCGCCCGAGCGGTGCGGCGCGGCCGGGCTCCGGAACGCGGACCCGGCGGACGGGCTGCCGCCGGAGCGGTCGTCGGACGCGCCGGTGCCGTACGCGCCGGTGCCGTACTGCTCGCCTCCGTGCGGGCCGGCGCCGTACGGGCCGGTGCCGTGGGGCTGCGCGCCGTACGGTCCGACGGGCCGGCCGCCGTGCGCGGGCTGCGGGGGCAGGCGCAGCTCGGCGGCCAGGCTGGCCTGGCGGATCCGCTGCGGCAGCGGGGGCTGGCCGCCCGCGTGGTCGATCGGCGGCTCGGCGGGCCGTCCGGCGGGCCGCTCGACCGGCGCCACCCGGGCGTAGGCGATGTCCGGGAACACCGGGAAGTCCGGGTGGACCGGCCTCCCGGGGGTGGTGTCCGGTCCGTCCGCCTGGTCGTGGCGCAGCGGCTGGGCAGGCTCGGCGGGTTCCAGATACTCGACGGGCTCGTAGTCCGCGTACTCCTGGTGGGCCGTGTACTGGGCCTGCGAACGGGCCGCGGCGGCGGTCGGCTCGAAGACGGACGGGCGGTCGGGCACGTCGTCGGGCTCGTCGGCCCCGGCGGGCACGGGTCGGGGGCGGGGCACGGCGGCCTCGTCCGGTCCGGGGGTCGGGCCGGTGGCGCCGGTCGTGCCCACCGTGCCCACCGTGCCCGCGGTGCCTGCCGTGCCGGCGATGCCGGTCGCACCGGTCGTGTCCGGTGCTCCGACGGCCGGGGCCGGCTCCGGGGCGTCCCCGACGGAGGAGACGTCGTAGGCGGCGCCCCCGGCGACGGCGGCCGGGGCAACCGGGTCGGCCGGGTCGCCGGGGTCGGCCAGCAGCGTCCGGCGCCGGCGGACGGCCAGCGGGATCGGCTCGACCGGGGTGGCGTCCGGCAGTCCGGCGTCGCCGTCGATCACCAGCTCGGCGGGGATCAGCACGACCGCCCGGGTGCCGCCGAAGGCCGACGGCCGGAACTCCACCCGCAGCCCGGCGTTGGCGGCGAGGCGGGCGACCACGTAGAAGCCGAGCCGGATGTCGTCCGCCCGGGCCAGCACGTCGGTCCGGGGCGGGCGGCTCATCAGCTCGTTCGCGGCGTCGTACTGCGCGGGGTCCATGCCGAGCCCGCGGTCCTCGATCTCCACCGCCAGGCCCCGCCCGACCATCGCGGCGCGGACCTCGACCGGCGTGGGCGGCTTGGAGAAGGTCGCCGCGTTCTCCATCAGCTCGGCGATCACGTGGGCGACCGGGCCGACCGCCCGCTCGTTGAGCCACGGGTGGCCCTCGACGTCCAGCATGATCCGCCGGTAGTCCTGCACCTCGCCCTGGGCGGCGCGCAGCACGTCCAGCAGCGGCACCGGCTTGCGCCAGCGGCGCTGCGGCTGGCCGCCGGCCAGGATGACCAGGTTCTCCTCGTAGCGGCGCAGCCGGGCGGTGAGGTGGTCGAGGTCGAACAGGCCCTCCAGGACCTCCGGGTCCTCGTGCTTGCGCTCCAACTCGTCCAGTCGGCGCAGCTGCTGGCCGATCAGCAGCTGGGTGCGCCGGGCGATGCGCTGCAGCAGCCGTTCGAAGCCGCGGTGCTGCTCGGCCTGCCGGACGGCGGTCTCCAGGGCGGAGGTCCGGGCCAGGTTGAGGGCCTGGCCGAGCCGGTCGATCTCGTCGCTGCCGGAGGTGGAGGCGGAGGCGCCGGTGGTGATGGCCCGGGTCTCCGCCTCGACGTCGACCTGTTCGCCGCGGCCCAGCCGCTCCACGACCTCGGGCAGGGTGCGCTCCAGCTCCTCGGCCTGGGTCTGCAGTTCGCGGATCCGCCGGCGCAGCGAGCGGGTCAGCCGCCAGGTGGTGAGGACCACCGCGACGACCGCGGCCAGGCCGACCAGCGAGGTCACCGCGACCTTGACCAGCAGCGCGATGATCGAGCCCTTGCCGACCTCGACGACGCCCTCGGTGCGCTGCTCGATGGCCTTCACCAGGGCCGGGTTGAGCTGGTCGATCGCCTGGCGCCACTGCTCCTGCGCCGGCGGCAGCTTGACGGTGCCGTTCGGCTCGGGCGCGGTCGGCCGGAGCAGTTGCTGCTCGACGGCGGCCTTCGCCTGCCAGGCGGGGGAGTCCATGAGCGCGCGCCACACCGGCGCCTCGGCGGTCGGCACGTATGGGGCGACCTTCACCGAGAACAGGTGGTTCTGCGCGCCGATCGCCTGCTGGACCTGCTGGAGGTCCGCCACGGCCAGCCGCCCGGAGGGCCAGCCGCGGGCCAGGACGGCGTCCTCGCGGGCCAGCATCTCCTTCGCCCAGAAGGCGTCGACCAGAGTCTTGGAGATCCAGGTGACCTCGCCGTTGTCGACGTGGCTGAGCGCGGTGAACAGCCGCAGGTCGACGGCGATCAGATCGGTGTAGAAGGTGAACAGCGCCTGCTGGTCGATCGCCGCGCGGTCGACGGCGGCCCGCTGCTCGGCCAGTTGCCCCATGGCCCTGCGCGCCTCGGCGACCGCGGTGCGCACCTCGGCGGGGGCGCTGTCGGCGGTCTCGCCGGAGAGTGTCTGGAACACGCGGACCGCGTCGTCGGTCAACTGCCGCTGGCGGCGCAGCGCGTCGGTGACGCTGCCGGGCCGGGCGAGCGCCTCGGCACTGAGCCGCCGCTCCTCCTGCAGGTTGTAGTACACGATGTTCGACGGCTGCCCGGCCTTCTGCGCGAGCAGGCCCTGACCGGCCTGGCGCTGGAAGTCGAGGAAGGTCTGACCGCTGGTCACCGCCCAGAGGGAGGCGAGGGCGATGCCGGGGACGACGGCCAGGACGAGCAGCGCCGTCCGCAGGGACAGGCGCGGACGCCTGCGGGGGGTCTTCGGCGTCGGGGGCCGCCGATTCGCACGCGCGCGCAGAGCTGACTCCTTGGGACTGGAGGCCGACCGTTCGAGGCCGAGCCGTCCGGGAACACGAGCTTTTGACGAGGCGATACTAGTCATACCGTGTGATTGGCGTGAAAGCCTGCTCGCTCTCTGGACGGTATGCACACACAGCCTTGACACGTTGTCACAGTGGCGTTAACCGTTGGCCGTCGAACCACGGCCCCGGCCCGGGCCGACCGGCATCGGCGCAGGTCGGCAGGGCGCCGCAGGGGGCCGGTGGAACCGCGGCCGGGTTCTGTGTCCGGAATGTGAGAAGACCGGGAAGGGCTTCGACGTGGCCTGCCCGGTACGGGCCGATCGAACGCGCCACCGCCGCCCTGGCCCGCGAGGCGACCGGGCAGGCCATCGGCGGCGTCGCCCCCACCGGCCACCCCTCCCCGCTGCGCACCGTCGTGGACACCGCGCTCGCCGACCACCCCCTGCTCTGGGCGGCGGCCGGCCACCCGCACACGGTGGTGCCGATGACCTACCCGGAGCTGCTGGGACTGACCGGCGGCACGGAGGCGGCCGTCGCCCCCTCGCCAGGAGGCGGCCGTCGTCCCGTGGCCCACAGGGGGCGGGCCCGCAGGCCGGCGCTCCGGG